>NZ_JBYIRM010000015.1:0-207903 GCF_057708105.1 Actinacidiphila sp. bgisy144
GCGTTCAGCTCAGGTGCAGGTGCTGGCCCGGGTAGATCAGGTCGGCGTCCTTGACGATGTCCTTGTTGAGCGAGAACAGCTTGTGCCAGCCGCCGGACACGTGGTGCGCGGCCGCGATCTTGGCGAGGCTGTCGCCCTTGACCACGGTGTACTCGCCGTCGCCCTTGGGGATGGCGGTCGGCACGGCGTGCCGCGGGGTGCTGCGGGTGCTGTGCGTGGTGCCGGTGTGCGCGGTGGTCGAGGTGCCCGACGTCGACTTCGGGGTGGACGTGCTCGACGAGGACGTGCTCGACGAGGACGTGCTCGACGAGGAGGTCGAGGACGACGACGAGCCGGACGGGTTGATGTCCGGGGACGGGCCGCCGGCGGTCAGGCCGCCGGCCGACGCGCAGGACCAGGCGCTCGGGCCCTGGAGGGCGAGCAGCTTCTCGGCGACGGCTATCTGCTGGTCCTTGGTGGCCAGGTCGGCGCGGGCCGCGTACTGCAGACCGCCGGCGGCCTCCCAGCTGGACTGCGAGAACTGCAGCCCGCCGTAGTAGCCGTTGCCGGTGTTGATGGACCAGTCGCCGCCGGACTCGCACTGGGCGACCTTGTCCCAGGTGGCGACCGAGGCGGCGGAGGCGGACGTGCTGGCGATCAGCGGAACGGTGATCGCGGTGCCGGCGACTCCGGCGAGCGTGGCGATGCGGACAAACCTCTTCGAGGCACGACGGTGCTTACCCATGTTGATATCAGCCCTCACCGACGCCTACGAGGTGAGCTGTCGGGTTCGGACGTGAGTTGCCCGGCCGGGCCGCCCCAGGCGGCGTATCGGCTTCACCCCGAGCCGGACCGTGCTGCCGCAAGGGCCGCGACGGTTGCTGTCCGTCGCCGCGGCGTGCGGCCGGTCCGGCGGAAGACCTTGGGTCCCCCGCTCCTGCCTGCGGCGCTTTCGCGTCGACCGTTCCCGTCGGGCGGCGGCAGGACTCGGCGTTCCGCTCCGGACGGGGCCCGCTGTGGCGAGCGGTAAGACGGTAAGCACACCGCGGCGGGTTCTTCAAACATTCCGATGCTGAGCGCCAACTGTGCCCGCGCGCTCGGCCGGTGGACATCGGCCCAGGTCGGAAGGGTGGCATTCGCGAGTTGACGGACAGCCGCCCGCCGCGGGGCGGGAGACCCTTGTCACATCGACGGCGGCGGCCGGGAGTTGATACGTCCGGTTTGTCTTCCGGCCGCCACGCGCCTTTGCCTCACGCGAGGTTGAGGATCTGTCCCGGTTTGATGAGGTTGGGGTCGTCGCCGATGAGGTCGCGGTTGGCCTCGTACAGCGCCCGCCAGCCGCCCGCGACGTGCTCGGCGGAGGCGATGCCGGAGAGCGACTCGCCGGAGCCGACCCGGTAACCGCCGGCGGTCTTCCCGCCCGACCCGCCCGACCCTGCGTCCCCTGCGTTCCCGGACGACTTGGCGCGGTGGCCGCTCTTGGCGCCGCTGCCGGTCGCGGCGCCGACGGTCGAGAGCACCTCGGTTCGGGTCGCCCGGTCCTTGGCCGCCATTTCCTCGTCGGTCGGGTCGTACGGCTTGCCGTGCCGGCCGGAGCCGGTGGTGGCCGAGCCGTCGGTGGTGGTGGGGGTGGGGCTGGCGCCGGCGCTGGGGGTGCCGGAGCCGGTCGGGTCCGACGGGGTGGCCGGGTCCGAGGGCGTGGCCGGGTCCGAGGGGGCGGTCGAGCCGTCGGTCGTGGTCGGCGCGGGTGTCGCGGTCGCCGTGCCGGAGTCGGTCGGCGCGGTGGTCGAACCGGCGCTGGGCTGGATGCCGGTGGGGCCCGAGGGGTCGGGCGCCGGGGTGGTGCTCGGGTCCACGTCGGGGGTGGAGGTGTCGAGGAGCAGGCCGGTGGTGATCTCGCAGCCCGGCCAGGCGTTGGCGCCGAGGTCGCCGAGGACCTTCTCGGCCACGGTGATCTGCTGGTCGCGGGTGGCGAGGTCGGGCCGGCTGGCGTAGGCGTCGCCGCCGTACTGGTCCCAGGTGGCCTGGGTGATCGCCAGGCCGCCGAAGAAGCCGTTGCCGGTGTTCGCGCTCCACGCCCCGCCCGACTCGCACTGGGCGACCTTGTCCCAGGTGCTCGCGCTGGCCGCCTGGGCGGAGCCCGCGCTGATCAGCGGAAGCGCGATGCCGACACCTGTCGCGGCGGCGGTTGCCACGGTCACCACTGCCGCCGGGGCCTGCCGGGGGCGTCGGTGCCGGCCGTTACCGGACGAGAGCATGCGGTCGCCTTTCGTTCAAGCCGTAGGCCGTTCGCCGCGCCCGGCCACGCGTCGTGCCATGGGCCGCGCCGTGAACGTCCTTGCGTTGACCGCAGAACGTAGCGGCCTTGGCCATGCGTCACAAGTCGATGTAGCGCTCATCACGTCGCGATCACGGCACTGACGCGGCGTCACTTCTCTTGCGGCGCCGCCGGGGTGAACTCCACCGGCAGCGTACGCAGCCCGCGCATGATCAGGCCGCCGCGCCAGCGCAGCTCGGCCGGATCGACGGCGAGCCGCAGGTCGGGCAGCCGGGTCAGCAGCGCGGCGAACGCGGTGCGCGCCTCCAGCCGGGCCAGCGGGGCGCCCAGGCAGTAGTGGATGCCGTGGCCGTAGCCGAGGTGCGGGTTGTCCCGGCGGGCGAGGTCGGGGGTGTCCGGCGCGGTGAACCTGGCCGGGTCGCGGTCGGCCGCCGCCAGCACCACCAGGACCGGGTCGCCCGCCGCCACGGCCCGGCCGCCGATCTCCAGCGGCTCGGTGGCGTACCGCCAGGTGGCCATCTCCACCGGGCCGTCGTAGCGCAGCAGTTCCTCGACCGCGGTCTCCAGCAGGTCGGTCTCGCCGGCGGCCAGCGCGTCCTGGAGGGCGGCGCGCTGGGCGGGGTGGGCGAGCAGGGTGTGCACGCCGTTGCCGATCAGGTTGACGGTGGTCTCGAAGCCCGCGAAGAGCAGGATGAACGCCATTGCGGCGGCCTCGTTCTCCGTCAGGTGCTCGCCGTGGTCGCTCGCCCGGATCAGCGCCGAGATCAGGTCGTCGCCGAGGTCGCCGCGTTTGCGGTGGATCAACTCCACCAGGTAGGCGCGCATCCGCTTCACCGCCCGGGCCACCCCGCCGCGCGGTCCGCCGCCCTGGCCGGGCACGGCGTGACGCACCATCATCCCGGCCCAGTCCCGGAAGTCGTCCTGGTCCTCCCGCGGCACCCCGAGCAGGTCGCAGATGGCGTAGATGGGCAGCGGGAAGGCGAACTCGTGGATGAGGTCGGCCTGTCCGCGGCCGGCGAAGGCGTCGATGAAGCCGTCGGTCAGCTCGCGCACCCGGGGTTCGAAGAGCGCCACGGTGCGCGGGGTGAACGCCTTCGACACCAGCCGGCGCAGCCGGGTGTGGTCGGGCGGGTCGATGTTGAGCAGATGCGTCGTCAGCTCGGCGGTCCGCTCCCCCGGGATGCCGGTCCGGCCCTTCGCCCCGGCCTCCCCGGCGTGGTGCACCGGGTTCTTGCTCAGCCGCCCGTCGGCCAGCGCCTGCCGCGCGTCGGCGTACCGCGTCACCAGCCACGCCTCCACGCCGCTCGGCAGCGTCGTCCAGCGCACCGGCGCGTGCTCCCGCAGCCACGCGTACGCGGGGTAGGGGTCGGTGGCGAACTCCCACGAGAACAGGTCCGGCGACGGCCGCGTCATATCGCTCACCCCCTGACGCTACCGGGGCGCCCCCGCCCCGGTACGACCCGGGCGGACGCCCCTGCCGCGGTCGCGTCATCGCAGGTCAGAGCGGTTCCCCGAGGGGGGATTCACCCTTTCGAGTGATCGATCTTCTTTCCGTCTGGGTACGCTTCTGGTACGCGCCACAATCCGTCGCATGGGAGCGCTGATGAGTACCGCAGCCGAAGGCGATCAGAGCACGGGCTTCACCTGGCCCATGCCTCCGTCCGGTGGGTGGACCGCGGATGACCTGGACAGCATTCCGGGCCTCCCGTCACACACCGAGATGATCGACGGAGGGCTGTTCTTCGCGAGTCCGCAGACCTACTTCCACATGGCCGTGCTCCGGCTCCTGGAGACCACGCTGCTGGACCAGGCGCCTGACGAGTACGACGTGGTCCGGGAGATGACCGTCACGCTGGACGGGCGGGACCGGCCGGAACCCGATCTGATGGTCGTGCCGTACTCCGCGCTGGGCCAGCTGCGGCAGACGTCCTTCGACCCCGCGCAGATCCTGCTGGCGATCGAGGTCGTCTCGCCCGAGTCCGTCGACCGCGACCGCGACATCAAGCCGAGGAAGTACGCGAAGGCCGGCATCCGCCACTTCTGGCGGGTGGAGGAGAACGACGGCGCACCCGTCGTGTACGTCTACGAGATCGACCCCGCCACCGCCTCCTACGCGATCACCGGCATCCACCACGACCGGCTCAAGGTCGCGGTGCCCTTCGTCATCGACGCCGACCTGACCAGGCTCCGGCGCCAGCCCCGCGGCGACGGGACCGGGCAGGGCAACTGAACCGGGCGCGTCAGCCAGCCGTCGCCGCGCGCAGCGCCTCGCGGCTGAGGTGGTCGGCCTGGCGGGTGGTCTCCGGGAGGCGGTAGTGGGGGGCGAGGTCGAGGACGCGGGCGCAGGCGGTGGGCAGGTCGATGAGGTGGCCGGTGGAAACGTAGACCGGCTTGACGCCGGCGCGGGTGCGCAGCGCGCGGCCGACGACCTCGCCGTCGTCGAGCAGGTCGGCGTGGGCGCCGCGGTGCCCGGCGAGGGCGGCGGGGTCGTGGCGGCCGGTGAAGGGGGTCTTGGCGACGCCCGCGGTCGGCAGGCCGGTCAGCACGCCGAGGTGGCAGGCGAGGCCGAAGCGGCGCGGGTGCGCCCGGCCGTGTCCGTCGCACAGCAGCAGGTCGGGGACGGCCGTCAGCTCGCGCAGCGCGGCGACGAGGGCGGGCAGCTCGCGGAAGGCGAACAGGCCCGGCACATAGGGGAAGGTGGTGGCCGCGGTGGCGGTGGCGCGCTCGACCACCTCGAGGGTGGCGCTGTCGACGACCACGACGGCGGCCGCGACGAGGTCGCCGGTGCCGCGCCCGTCGCCCGCGTAGGCGACGTCGAGGCCCGCGACGAGGCGGGGTGCGGCCGGGCCGGGGCCGCGGTGGTCGGCGAGCGGCCGCAGCCGGGCCTGGAGGGCCAGCGCCTCGGCCTCGTCGGCCGGCCAGGCGTAGGGGACGTCTACGCGCACCGGCGTCAGCCGCTCTCGGCGGTACGGTCCCGCGGTCCCGCCGCCTCCTGCGCCGCCCGCGCCGTCTCGGCCTCCTGGGTCGCCGCCCGGTAGCGGCGGGCGGCCTCCCGCAGCGCGCGCTCCGGGTCGAGGCCGGCCGCCTGGGCCGCGGCGGCCAGCGCCAGCAGCTGCGCGCCGAGCGCCTCCTCGCCGTCCGGCACGGGCCCTTCGGGCGCGGCGGGCAGCGGCAGCCGCGCCGCGCCCGCCCGGGCGGCGAGCTTCGCGGCGAGCGCGAGGGCGGGCTGCGCGAGCGGCACGCCCTCGGTGACGGACTCCCGCCCCTTCTCCGCGTGCTTGCGCCGCATCCAGATCTCCCGCACCTCCTGCGGGGTGTGCGCGGTCTCGTCGCCGAAGACGTGCGGGTGGCGGTGGACCAGCTTGGTGATCAGGCCGGCGGCGACGTCGTCGATGTCGTACGGGTCCTCGGGGTCGTCCGCGGCGATGGCCGCGTGGAAGGCGACCTGGAGCAGCACGTCGCCCAACTCCTCGCGGACCGCGGTCCGGTCGCCCTCCTCGATCGCCTCGACGAGTTCGTACACCTCCTCGACGGCGTACGGGGCGAGGTCCTCGTGGGTGCGCACCGAGCTCCACGGGCACTCGGCCCTGATCCGGTCCATCACCTGCACCAGGTCGAGCAGGCGCGCGCCCGGCAGGTCGTACGACCCGGGCAGCAGCTCCAGTTCGGGCATCGCGACGCGGCCGGAGCCGCCCAGCCGGGCCAGTTCGTCGGTGACGGCCCGGTCCGCGCCGGCGTCGGGCGGCAGGTACGCCACGGTGCGGCCGCCCGCGGTGGCGTCCACCAGCTGCTGCCCGGTGGGCGTCGCCGTCTCGACGGCGATCCCGGCCTGCCGCAGGTAGGGCAGTTGGGGGTGCTCCGGGTCGGCGCACAGCACGCGGTCGGCCGCGCGCAGCACCTGCCAGGCGGGCCAGGACAGCAGGCCGGGCGCGACCCGGTGGCTCATGGTGAGCAGCACCAGGCGTCCGGCGGGCACGGCGTGGGGTTCTTCGGTCACCCCACGAACGTACCTCGCGGCGCCGGGCGGACGGCGGGCGGCCCGTCAGGCGAGGCCGGTGGCGGCGGCGGTGTCCTCGGTGCCCGCCACCGGCGTCTTGTCGACCACCCAGGGGTTCTTGACCTTGCCGATGGACGCGCTCTTGCCGTCCCAGGCGCCGTACCGCGGGTTGATGTGCACATGGAGGGACTTGGCGGTCGTCACCATGTAGTCCTCCAGCGCCTTCTCACCGCCGTCGCTGCCGGGTTGGTAGCCGAGCGCCGAGATGATCTTCGTGATGCCGATCTTCTCGCGCAGGTAGCTGTCGATCTGGTCCGGCGGGGTGCCGTACTGCGCGAGCATGCCCGCCTCGTAACTCTTGCGGCTGCCGCCGGCGAGCTGCCGCACCTCCGCGTCGTACTCCCGCTGCACCTCGCCCGCGGTCACCGTCAGGTGCTTGCCGGCGAGCGCCTTGTCGACGACCTGGTTCTGCACCATGACGTTGAGCACCTGGGTGGGCAACTGGGTGGCGGCGGCCACGGCCTGGGCGGCCTGCGGGTCGCCGCTCGCGGCCGTGCGCAGGTCGGCGACGCGCGCCTGCACGCTGGAGACGGCGATCCGCTGGTCGCCGACGACCGCGGCGGCGCCCGTGCGGTTGGGCCCGGACCCGCACGCGGTCAGGGCGGGCGACGCGAGCAGCAGTGCGACTGCGGCGGTGGAGACGGCGGCGGTGCGGCGGCGGACCATGTGTGCCTCCCGGCGGGTGACGGCGGAGCGCCGCGGGGAGGTCGTCCCCGCGTCCCGCGTCTCGCGTTCCTGGCGTGACGGATGATCGGGCACGAGGATATTGACCAACTGCGGCCGATATCCAGCACTGTGCACAACGTGATCCACGCCGGGAGGTCACCGCCTCGCCCGCCGGGCGCCTTGTGCTCCACCGTCCGGCCGCCGCTCAGCCGGCGGGCAGCGCCTCCTTCGGGCAGGTGCCGAGCACCTTGCGCATGGCCGCCTTCTCCGCCGAGCTGACCCACAGCCCGTACTTCTTCTTCACCGCGACCTGGCGGGCCACGTACGGGCAGCGAAAGGCGGTGTTGGGCGGCAGCCAGGTCGCGGTGTCGCCGTCGCTCTTGCGGCGGTTGGTGGACGAGTCGACGGCGAGCAGGTTCAGCGGGTCGTTGGCGAACTGCTCGCGGCGGTCCTTGGACCACTGCTGCGCGCCCTTCTGCCAGGCGTCGGACAGCGCCACCGCGTGGTCGATGTCCACCTTGCTGGCGCCGCGCTTGTAGACGATCCGCGTACCCGTGTACGGGTCGGCGAGGGTGCCGCCGGTCACGATGCAGTCCTTGGTGCCGACCCGGTAGGTCCGCTGGGTGAGGTCGCGGGTCAGTATGTCGTCGCGGGTGTCGCAGTGGTTGTGGTCCACGTCCGCCCAGGCGGGGCCGAACTGCTCGCGGGAGTAACCGGTCTTCGGGGCGCGGCCCTTGACCGTCAGGGCGTCCGCGGCGGCCAGTGCGCTGCCGGGGGCGGCGCTGGTGGCGGCGCTGCCGGTGGCGGTGGTGCCGCCGGTGGGGTCCGCGCCCTGGGCGGTGGCCTTGCATCCGGCGACCGAGAGCGTCGCGGCCGCCACCGCGGTGCAGGCCAGCAGCGCCTGCGTCGTACGTATCCCCATCACACACCTTCGAAGAAGTCGTCGGGACGCCAACCGCCCCTGCCACCATGTCCCTTACCCCTGGACATGCCCCAACCAGGCGAGGGTACGGCGGACTTCCGCCGGGAAGGGGTGGTGGGGGCCGCGCACCCGCTCGGCGTCGTACAGCAGGCGGGTCAGCACGTCGTGAGCCGCCCGCCGGTCGCCGACGGACAGCAGCAGGTGCGCGATCCGCCGCCGGATCTCCAGCGGCGGCCCGGGGTCGGCGGACGCCCAGCTCTCGAAGTACGGCAGCAGGACGCGGTACTCCGACAGCGCGGTGGCCGCCTCGCCCAACTGCTCCAGGCACTGCGCCGCTTCGTAGCGGTACTGCAGGGCGGTGCGGTCCGCGCCGCCGTACTGCGAGGCGAACTCCTGTGACAGGCGGCGCAGTTCGGGCAGCGCGCGGCGGTACTGGCCGTCCTCCATCAAGGTGGCGGCGTACTGCCGGCGCAGGCTGCGCAGCACCGTGGAGTGCTCGCCGTGCTTCTCGGCGGCGGCCGGCAGCAGGGCGCCGAGCACGTCGACGGCCTGGGTGATCCGGCCCGCGGCCAGCAGCCGGCGCACCTCGTCGACGGCGGTGGCCAGGTCCGGGCCCGCGGAGGCCACCGCGGGCGGGTGGGCGGGGCGTTCGGGCAGCGGCGCGGGCGCGGGCCGGTCCGGCCACGGGGCGTGCGGGCGCAGGAACGGCCGGGTCGGGTCCATCGGGCCGAGCGGCGCGGCGCGGTCCCCGCCGGGCGGCGGCACCAGGGCGGCGAGCTGCCGGAAGGCGTCCTGGGCGTCCTGCGGGCGGTCCTGGGGGTCCTTGGCGAGCAGCCGCAGCACGAGGGACTCCAGCGGCTCGGGCACCTGGGAGCGGATGCGGCGCAGCGGCGTCGGGGGCTCGTAGAGGTGGCCGTGCAGCACGCCCAGCGCGGTGGGGGCGTTGAAGGGCACCTCGCCGCTGAGGAGTTCGTGCAGGACCGCGCCGAGCGCGTACAGGTCGGTGCGCGGGCCGACCGCACCGCCCATCGCCTGCTCGGGCGCCATGTAGGCGGGGCTGCCGATCGGGGTGCCGGTGTGGGTCAGCCGGGTGGTGTCGGTGTCCATCACGGAGGCGACACCGAGGTCGAGCACGGTGACGGTGCCGTCGGTCCTGATCATCACGTTCCGCGGTTTGAGGTCGCGGTGCACGATCGGGACGGCGTGCACCGCCGCCAGCGCCGCGCACAGCTGCGCGCCGACGGCGACCGCCCACGGCCACGGGTAGGGCGTGTGCCCGGCCAGGTGCGCGCCGAGGTCGATGCCCTCCACGAACTGCATGACGAGGTACAGCTCGTCGCCGTCGGCGCCGGCGTCATGGACGGTGACCAGGCCCGGGTGGTCGACCTGGGCGGTGACCCGGCACTCGCGGTCGAAGCGCTGCCGCAGCTCGGCCACGTTCTCCCCGCCGGCCACCTTGTCGGGGCGCAGCAGCTTGACCGCGACCCTGCGGTCCAGCCGCCGGTCGTACGCGGTCCACACCTGGCCCATGCCGCCCTGGCCGATGACCGCGGCCAGTTCGTACCGCCCGGCGATGAGCCGACCGGTCATCTGGCCGCCCCGCCCTCACCGCTGTCCTGGCCGGCGTCGCGCTCCTTGCGCAGGAAGTCGCTCAGCTCGTCGAGCTCGGCCCGCACCTGGTCGATGCGGGGCGCGGGCGGCGGCGTGGGGTGCGCCGGGCCCGGGGCGGGCGCCGGCGGCGGGGTCGGGACGTGCGTCGGCACGGGCGTCGGGGGCGGGGTGTTCGGGCGGTTCGTCGGCGGCGGGACGGCCGTGCCGACGGCGGGACCGGGGTACGGCTGGTGGGCCGGGTAGCCCTGCGCGTGCGGGGCCGGTATCGGGCCGGCGCCGCCGAAGCCGGTCGCGTACGGGTGCTGCGGCGGATAGCCGGCCGGGCCGGGCCCGCTGCGGCGGGCGGCGCTGTACCGGACGATGTCGGCGATCAGGAAGTACACCGCGCCGCCGAACATGCAGATCAGGATGAGGGTGGCGCCGAGGTCGGAGGCCATGTCGTCGTCATCCTGGGACACCCCGAAGCAGACGACGGCGAGCACGGCCATGGCGGCCGTCACCGCGAGGACCAGCCAGTCGGCGAAGCGCTTGCGCAGCACCGCCAGATACAGCATCGAGACCCAGGCGAGGAAGCCGAGGGTGATCACGGGCACGGCGGTGAGGATCACCCGCAGCACGACGGCGACCGCGGGGGCGGCGGGCTTGGGCCGCTGCGGCACCGGACCTGGGCCGTACATGTGGCTGCTCCTGGTTCGTCGGGTCACGGACGGCGGGCGGGGTCGCTCGACGTCCGCCGCCGCACGGGCAGCGGTGCGCCCGTGCGCCCACCCTTCCGGCGAACACCCTGTGAGCGTATCGGCCGCGGCGCGCGGCCGTCCCCCGCCGGCCCCGGACCTGTGGACAACTTCCCGCGGCATTGCTCAAGGGCGCGCTCGCGAGCGCGCGGGGCGGCGCCGGCACAGCGTCGTCCCGTATCTTTTCCGGCAGACCCGACCCACCCCGCTGCCGCTGGAGGACGACCATGGACAGGGCCGAGGCGGTCATCCCGGCACAGGGGGCCGACAGCGCCGCGCCCGGCGAGGCGCGGACCGGTGCCGCCGCCCGGCTGCGGCAGCACCTGTCCGGCGGCGGGGCGGACCCGTACGTGCTCGCGGTCGTCTTCTTCGCCGCCTACACCGCGCTGTCGGTGACCCGCTACCGGCAGCTGCTGACCATGTCCTGGGACCTGGGCATCTTCGAGCAGGCCGTCAAGTCCTACGCCCACCTGCACGCGCCGGTCGCCGATCTGAAGGGCCCCGGGTTCAACATCCTCGGCGACCACTTCAGCCCGATCACCGCGCTGCTGGCGCCCTTCTACCGGGTCTTCCCGACCCCGGTGACGCTGCTGGTCGCGCAGGCGCTGCTGTTCGCGGTGTCGGTGATCCCCGTGACGCGGGTCGCGGGGCTGCTGCTCGGGCGCGGCCGCGGGATCGCGGTCGGGGTGGCGTACGCCCTGTCGTGGGGGGTGCAGAAGGCCGTCCAGTTCGACTTCCACGAGATCGCCTTCGCGATGCCGCTGCTGGCGTTCTCCCTGGAGGCGGTGCTGCGTAGGCGGTGGGCGGCGGCGATGTGGTGGGCGGTGCCGCTGGTCTTCGTCAAGGAGGACATGGGGGTGACGGCCGCCGCGATCGGCGTGATCGTGTGGTGGCGCACCAGGAGCGGTGCGCACGCGCCGGACACGGGGTCGGGCACCGCGCCGGGCGGCGTCCCGGAGGCGACGGCGAGCGCGGCCGAGGACGACGGCCGGGACGGCAGCACGGGCGACAGCGGCGCGCAGGGCTCCCACGGGCCGCTGCCCGACTCCCTGCGCTTCGGCCCCTGGGCGCTCGGCCTGGCCGGCTTCGGCGTCGCCATGTCCGCGCTCGCCTTCGCCGTCATCATCCCGGCGTTCAACTCCACCGGCGGCTACGACTACTGGAACAAGCTCAACGGGAACGGCGCCCCGATGCCCGGCCACATCCCGTTCGACACCGCCCTGCACACCCTGCTGTGGATTCTGCTGCCCACCTCCGGGCTGCTGGCGCTGCGCTCCCCGCTGATCCTGGCCGCGCTGCCCACCATCGGCTGGCGGTTCGTCTCCCACGACGACCACTACTGGGGCACCGACTGGCACTACAGCGCCGTGCTGATGCCCGTGGTGATGCTGGCCCTGGTGGACGCCGCCGCCTCCGCCCGGCGCAGCCCGCGCCCCTGGCTTCGCTCCTACGCCTCCGGGCTGCCGGCGGCCGCGGCCGGCGCCGCCCTGGCGCTGACCATGACGCTCCCCCTGGAGTCGCTCGCCCACACCGCCACCTACAAGGTCGACGCCCGCACCAAGGCGATCGAGCACACCCTCGACAAGATCCCCGACGGTGCCACCGTGGAGGCGAACGTCGGCCCGATCAGCCACCTGGTGCACCGCACCACCGTGTACTGGGTGGGCGACACCGAGGGCGTCACCCCGCAGTACATCGCCCTCGACAACACCTCCGGCTGGGCCGGCGACCCGCTGACGTACGCCAAGCAGCTGCACCCGGCCGCGACCTACACCCTGGTCGGCGAGGACCAGGGGTACGTCGTACTGGCGCTGGCCGCGGGCACGAAGTAGCCGCCCCCGCGCGGCCGGTCAGTTGTCGAGCACCGTGGTCAGGAACTCCGCGGTCCACTGGAGCAGTTCGCGGCCCACCACCGGCTTCCCGCCGATCCGGGCGGTCGCCGGGCGGGGCACCAGCACCTGCTTGGTGGCCTGCCGGACGACCGAGCGCGGGTAGACCCGGCTCAGCCGCAGCTCCTGGGACTCGCGCAGCTCCACCGGCCCGAAGCGGATGTTGGCGCCCTGGAGGGTGATGTCGCTGACGCCGACCTTGCGGGCCAGTATCCGCAGCGCGGCGACCAGCAGCAGGTTCTCCACCGGCTCGGGCAGCTTGCCGTAGCGGTCGGTGAGCTCCTCGCGCACCGCCGCGATGTCCGCCTCGCTGGTGGCGGCGGCGATCGAGCGGTACGCCTGGAGGCGCAGCCGCTCGCCCGGCGCGTAGTCGTGCGGGACGTGCGCGTCGACCGGCAGCTCGATCTTCACCTCCAGCAGCTCCTCCTCGGCCGCGCCGCCGTTCTCCATCGCGTTGCGGTAGTCCGCGACCGCCTCGCCGACCATCCGCACGTACAGGTCGAAGCCGACCCCGGCGATGTGCCCGGACTGCTCGCCGCCGAGCAGGTTGCCCGCGCCGCGGATCTCCAGGTCCTTCATCGCGACGTACATGCCCGCGCCCATCTCGGTGTGCTGGGCGATGGTGGCCAGCCGCTCGTGCGCGGTCTCGGTGAGCGGCTTCTCCGGCGGGTACAGGAAGTACGCGTAGCCGCGCTCCCGGGACCGGCCCACCCGGCCGCGCAGCTGGTGCAGCTGGGAGAGCCCGAAGGTGTCGCCGCGCTCCACGATGAGGGTGTTGGCGTTGGCGATGTCGATCCCGGACTCCACGATGGTGGTGGACACCAGGACGTCGAAGCGCTTCTCCCAGAAATCGACCACCACCTGCTCCAGCTGGGACTCCCCCATCTGCCCGTGCGCGGTGGCGATCCGCGCCTCGGGGACGATCTCGCGCAGCCGCGCGGCGGCCCGGTCGATGGACTCCACCCGGTTGTGGATGTAGAACACCTGGCCCTCGCGCAGCAGTTCACGCCGGATGGCGGCGCCGATCTGCTTGTCCTCGTACGGGCCGACGAAGGTGAGCACCGGGTGGCGCTCCTCGGGCGGGGTGGTGATCGTGGACATCTCGCGGATGCCGGTGACCGCCATCTCCAGGGTGCGCGGGATCGGCGTGGCCGACATGGTGAGCACGTCGACATTGGCCCGCAGCTTCTTCAGCTGCTCCTTGTGCTCGACGCCGAACCGCTGCTCCTCGTCCACGATGACCAGGCCGAGGTCCTTGAACTTCGTCTCCGACGAGAACAGCCGGTGGGTGCCGATCACCAGGTCCACGCTGCCGTCCCGCAGCCCCTCCAGCACCGCCTTCGCCTCGGTCTCGCTCTGGAAGCGGGACAGGGCGCGGACGTTGACCGGGAACTGGGAGTAGCGCTCGGTGAAGGTGCCCATGTGCTGCTGCACCAGCAGGGTGGTCGGCACCAGGACCGCCACCTGCTTGCCGTCCTGGACCGCCTTGAACGCGGCCCGCACCGCGATCTCGGTCTTGCCGTAGCCGACGTCGCCGCAGATCAGCCGGTCCATCGGCACGGACTTCTCCATGTCCGACTTGACCTCGGCGATGGTGGTGAGCTGGTCGGGCGTCTCCGCGTACGGGAAGGCGTCCTCCAGCTCGCGCTGCCAGGGCGTGTCGGGGCCGAAGGTGTGGCCGGGGGCGGCCATCCGCGCGGAGTACAGCCGGATCAGGTCGGCGGCGATCTCCTTGACGGCCTTCTTCGCCCGCGCCTTGGTCTTCGTCCAGTCCGCGCCGCCCAGCCGGTGCAGCGAGGGCGCCTCGCCGCCCACGTACTTGGTGACCTGTTCGAGCTGGTCGGTGGGGACGAAGAGCCGGTCGCCGGGCTGGCCGCGCTTGGCCGGGGCGTACTCCACCACCAGATACTCGCGGGTGGCGCCCTGGACGGTGCGCTGCACCATCTCCACGTAGCGGCCGACGCCGTGCTGCTCGTGCACGATGTAGTCGCCGCCGGTGAGGGTGAGCGGGTCGATGGTCTTGCGGCGGCGCGAGGGCATTCGGCCCATGTCCTTGGCGGTGGAGCGCTGCCCGGACAGGTCGGTCTCGGTGAGCACCGCGACCTTCAGCGCGGTGTCCACGAAGCCGTGCTCCAGCGAACCGGTCGCCACGTGCACCACCGAGGGCGCCAGCTGCGCCGGGCCGGCCAGCTCCGGGTCCAGCCGGGCCGCGATGCCCTCGCCGCCCAGCACCTCCACCAGGCGCGCGGCCGGGCCGTGGCCCTCGGTGACGTAGACCGCGCGCCAGCCGTCGGCGAGCCAGCCCTTGGTGTCGGCGAGCGCGCGGGCGGTGTCCCCGCGGTACAGCTCCGGTGCGTGCATGCCCAGCCGCAGGGTGTCGCCGAACTCCGGCTCGGCGCCCCGCGCCGCGTCGCCGTACCCCCCGGCGGCCGCGCCCTCCTCGTCGGCTGCGAAGGGGCTCACCGACCACCACGGGGTGCCGAGCGTACGGGCGTGCTCGCGCAGGTCGGCGATGGACCACAGGGAGGCGGCGCCCAGGTCGATCGGCGCGGCGCCGCCGCCCGCGGAGGCGGCCCAGGACGCCTCCAGGAACTCCCGGGAGGTCGCCACCAGGTCGGCGGCGCGGGTGCGCACCCGCTCCGGGTCGCAGACCACCGCCATCGCGCCGGCCGGCAGCACGTCGAGCAGCAGCTCCATGTCGTCGACCAGCACCGGGGCCAGCGACTCCATACCCTCGACCGCGATGCCCTCGGCGATCTTGCCGAGCAGCTCCTCCAGTTCGGGGTGCTCGGCCGCCAGGTCCGCCGCGCGCGCCCTGACCTCCTCGGTGAGCAGCAGTTCACGGCACGGCGGCGCCCACAGGCCGTGCTCGGCGACTTCCAGGGAGCGCTGGTCGGCGACCTTGAAGTAGCGGATCTCCTCGACCTCGTCGCCCCAGAACTCCACCCGCAGCGGGTGCTCCTCGGTCGGCGGGAAGACGTCCAGGATGCCGCCGCGCACCGCGAACTCGCCGCGCTTCTCGACCAGCTCCACCCGGGCGTAGGCGGCCGCCGCAAGCGCGTCGACCACCTCGTCCAGGTCCGCGGTGCCGCCGCTGCGCAGGGCCACCGGCTCCAGGTCGCCGAGCCCCTTGACCTGCGGCTGGAGCACCGACCTGATGGGTGCGACCACCACCTGGACCGGGCCGGCCGCCACGTCGTCCGCGTCCGGGTGCGCCAGCCGCCGCAGCACCGCCAGCCGGCGGCCCACGGTGTCGCTGCGCGGGGAGAGCCGCTCGTGCGGCAGCGTCTCCCAGGACGGGTACTCCACCACCGTGTCCGGCGGCAGCAGCGAGCGCAGCGCGGCGGCCAAGTCCTCGGCCTCGCGGCCGGTGGCGGTGACCGCGAGCACCGTACGGCGCGCGCGGGCGGCCAGCGCCGCGACCACCAGGGGGCGCGCGGCGGGCGGGCCGACCAGGTCGACCTGCGGCCGGTTGCCCGCGGCGGCGGACTCGACCGCCTCGGCGAGAGCGGTGTCCTCGACGACGACGTCGACCAGACCGTTCAGACTCATCAGGGTTCCGTCCCGAAAGGTGAGCAGAGCAACGCGAAGCGCCCGACACGTCGCACGGGCCGGGGGTCGTTCCAGCGTACGACGTACCGGTGACAGCCACCGCCCGACCGCTGCCGTCGGCGCCGTCCTGAGGGAGGGGCCTGCTACGTTGCGTAGCTTCGGGCCCGGCAGACCGGGCCCGGACAACCGAACACGGTGGGGAGGGACCTTGAGGAAGTCAGATCAGGGACACCGAAGAGGGTCACGGGGGGCACGCAGCGCGGCGGTGGCCGCGCTCGTGGCGGGCGCGCTGTCGCTGTCGCTGTCCGGGGCGGGGGCCGCGCAGGCCGAGCCGGGCGGCGGCAGGGCCGCGGGCAGCACGTCAGGCGCCGCGCACGGGACGCTCCAGGAGGACTTCGCGCGCGCCGCGCAGGAGTTCCACGTACCGCAGGGCCTGCTCATGGCGGTGGCGTACCACCAGTCGCTGTGGGACACGCACGCCGGAGCGCCCAGCACCACGGGCAACTACAACGTCATGGGTCTGACCCATGTGGACACCGCCGCCCTCCAGGCGGCGGGGACCGCGCCGGACACCGACGAGCGCGGCGCGGGCGGCAGCTCCGCCCCGGCCGCCACGCGCGCCAAGGCCGCCACCCAGGAGGCGAGCGGCCCGACGGCCGCCTACCGCACCCTGGATGCGGCGGCGAAGCTGACCGGCACCTCGCAGGCGAAGCTGCGCACCGACGCGGCGCAGAGCGTCCGCGGCGGCGCCGCGCTCCTCGCGCACTACGAGCGGCAGCTCGCCGGCACGCTGCCGGCCGACCCGGGGGCCTGGTACGGCGCCGTGGCGCGCTTCAGCCAGTCCACCGACGCCCAGGGCGCGGGGCAGTACGCCGACCGCGTCTACAGCACACTGCGGGCCGGCGTGACGCGTACCACCGCCGACGGCCAGCAGGTCGCGCTCGCGGCCGAGCCGTCCGTGGCGCCGCAGACCTCAAAGCTGGCGGACCTGGGGCTGCCGTCGGCGACCGCGGAGGCCGCGCAGGAGACCCGGGCCGCCACCAAGGTCGCCGGTGCGCCCGCCGCAGCCGCGGCGAACCCGACGCCTGAGTGCCCGTCCGGCCTGACGTGCAACTACGTGCCGGCCGCCTACGCGCAGACCGACCCGAGCGACAAGTCGAAGTACGGCAGTTACGACCTGGCGAACCGCCCGGCCGACGGCAACACCATCAAGTACATCGTGATCCATGACACCGAGGGCAGCTACAGCAGCGCGCTCGGGATATTCCAGGACCCGAACCAGTACGCCACCCCGCACTACATCGTGCGCTCGTCCGACGGCCTGGTCACCCAGGTCGTGCAGACCAAGAACGTGGCCTGGCACGCGGGCAACTACTACGTCAACGCGCACTCGATCGGCATCGAGCACGAGGGCATCGCGATCTCCGGCGCGTCCTGGTACAGCGAGTCGCTGTACGAGTCGTCGGCCGCGCTGGTGCGCTACCTGGCGAACCGGTTCGGCGTGCCGCTGGACCGCCAGCACATCCTCGGCCACGACGACGTGCCCTCGCCGCAGACCGCCCAGCTGACCAGCATGCACTGGGACCCGGGCCCGTACTGGAACTGGTCGCACTACCTGGACCTGCTGGGCGCGACCCCTGGTGGCGGCGGCACCCCGGTGGTGGGCGGCGAGATCACCATCGACCCGCCGTTCACCTCGGCGAACGAGCCGGCCGTCACCGGGTGCAGCCCCGACCCGTGCACGGCGCAGCCGACCAGCTTCGTCTACCTGCGCACCTCGCCGTCCACGACGGCGGCGCTGATCGGCGACCCGGTGCTGGCGGCCGACAAGGTCGCCAACGGCACCACGCAGGCGGCCGACCTCACGGACAAGGCGGTCGCCGGGCAGTCCTTCGTGGTGGCCGGCGTCCAGGGCGACTGGACGGCGATCTGGTACGGCGGCCAGAAGGCGTGGTTCTACAACCCCGGCGGCCGGTTCGCCGTCGCGAACGGCAGCACCGCGCGGCACGTGGTCACCCCGGCCGGCAGCAGCGCGGTCCCGGTGTACGGGCGGGCCTACCCGGAGGCGTCGGCGTACCCCTCGGTGATCGCCGACGTGGCGAGCCAGGCCACCCAGATCGTGGCGCCGCTGGGCTACACGATCCCGGCCGGGCAGTCCTACGTCGCCGACGACCCGGTGAACGCCGACTACTACTACGCGAAGAACATCGACCAGAGCGCGCCGGGCGACCAGACGCGGGTGGTGGGCAGCACCGTCTACTACCCGATCCGCTTCAACCACCGGCTCGGGTACGTCAAGGCGAGCGACGTCACGGCGTCCTCGGCGGTCACCCCGCCGGCCGGGACGTTCACCCCGGCGGGCCCGACCCGGATCATGGACACCCGCAACGGCACCGGGGTCGCCAAGGGCGCGGTCGGCGCCGGGAAGACGATCAGCCTCCAGGTCGCGGGCAGCGGCGGGGTGCCCAGCAGCGGGGTGACGGCGGTCGTCATGAACGTCACCGCGGTCAGCCCCACCACCACCGGGCACCTGATCGTCTACCCCGACGGCACCACCCAGCCGGGCACCTCAAGCCTCAACTACCCGGCCGGCCGCACGATCGCGAACCTGGTCGTGGTGCCGGTGGCGGACGGCAAGGTGGACTTCTACAACTCGGCCGGCAGCGTGGACGTCCTCGCCGACGTCACCGGCTACTACACCTCGTCGACCGGTGGTTCCCGGTTCGCCCCGGTCGGGCCCGCGCGGCTGATGGACACGCGCAACGGCACCGGCGGGGTGACCGGTCCGGTGGCGGCGGGCAAAACCGTTTCCCTCCAGGTCACCGGCGGCTCCACCGGTATCCCCGCGGACGGGGTGACGGCGGTCGTCATGAACGTCACCGCGGTCAGCCCCACCGCGACCGGGCACCTGATCGTCTACCCCGACGGCACCACCCAGCCGGGCACCTCAAGCCTGAACTTCCCGGCGGGCACCACCATCGCCAACCTGGTGACGGTGCCGGTGGTCGACGGAAAGGTCGACTTCTACAACTCGGCCGGCAGCGTGAACGTCCTCGCCGACATCACCGGCTACTACACCTCGTCGACGGATGGTTCGCTCTTCCACTCCACCGGGCCGACCCGGCTGATGGACACCCGCAACGGCACCGGCGGCACCAAGGGCGCTCTTGCCGGCGGCAAGACCCTCACGCTGCCGCTCGCCGGGCACGGCGGGCTGCCCGCGAGCGGGGTGACGGCGGTGGTCATGAACGTCACCGCGGTCAGCCCGACCACCACCGGGCACATCATCGTCTACCCCGACGGCGCGACCCGGCCGGACACCTCCAGCCTCAACTTCCCCGCCGGGCAGACCATCCCCAACCTGGTGGTGGTCCCGGTGACGGACGGCAAGCTGGACTTCTACAACTCGGCCGGCAGCGTCAACCTGCTGGCCGACATCACCGGCTACTTCACGTCCTGACCGCCCAGACGCGCACAACACGGCGGCCCCGGCCACGCGAGGAAGGTTCGCGTGTCCGGGGCCGCCGCTTGGGGTGCCGGCCGGGGTGCGGGCCGGCGGGTCGCTGCCGGGTCGCCGCGTGTCGCTCAGTCGGTGGCGATCGCGTTCAGCACGTTCATCCGCGCGGCCCGGAAGGCCGGCAGCAGCGCGGCCAGCAGGCCCACCACCGCGGACGCCAGGAAGACGATCACGATGGTGCTCCACGGGATGCGCAGGATGTGCAGCCCCTGGGTGGCCAGCACCTGCTGGGCGGTGGAGCCCCAGCCGAGGCCCAGGCCCAGGCCCACCAGCGCCCCGAAGAGCGAGATGACCACCGACTCCAGTCGGATCATCCGCCGCAGCTGGCGCCTGGAGGTGCCGATCGCCCGCATCAGGCCGATCTCCCGGGTGCGCTCCACCACCGACAGCGCCAGGGTGTTGACCACGCCGAGTACCGCCACGATGATCGCCAGCGCCAGCAACGCGTAGATCATGTAGAGCAGCTGGTTGACCTGGCTCTTGATCAGGTGCTTGTAGTCGGCCTGGTCGCGCACGTCGATCTGCGGGTAGGCGTGCGTCTTCGCCTTCAAGGACGCGTACGCCTCCTTCTCCTTGCCGGAGACGGCCTTGCCGAACATCATGAAGTCGCCGGGCATCTTGTCGGCGGGCAGGTAGGCGCGCGCGGTGTCGATGCTGGTGAACAGGCTGCCGTGTTCCAGGGCGGTGTCGTCGCTGGTGACGGCGGCGACCTTCAGGTGCGCGGTGCGGCCGCCGACCAGGGCGACGGTCAGCACGTCGCCGACCTTGACGTGGTTGTCCTTGGCGAAGCCCTCCGGCACGGACATCGCGTCCTTGCCGTAGGCGTCCTGGAGCTTGCCCTGGGTGGTGGCGAGTTGTACGTCCTGCGGGTAGGTCGGGTCCGCGGCGCTGAGCTTCTCCTTGACCTGCTTGCCGGAAGGCGTGGTGAGGGTGGCGCTGACGAGGGTGTACTCGGTGATGTGGTCGAGGTCCTTCGCCGATTTGATCGCCTTGGCGGCGGCCGGGGTGATGGGCTGCGAGGCGCCGCCCCCGACCTCGACGATGAAGTCCGCGCCGACCGACTTGTCGAGCTGGTCGGTGGCGGAGGCCACCATGGAGGAGCCGACCACCGACATCCCGGCCACCAGTGCCAGTCCGATCATCAGCGCGGAGGCGGTGGCGCCGGTACGGCGCGGGTTGCGCAGCGCGTTGCGCTCGGCGAGCCGCCCCATCGGGCCGAAGAAGCGCAGCACCACCGCGCTGACGGCGCGCACCACCACGCCGGCCAGCAGCGGGCCGACGACCACGAAGCCGACCAGGGACAGCAGCACGCCGATCCCGAGCAGGCCGCCGCCGGAGGACGCCTTGTCCGTGTGCGCGGCGGCGACCAGGGCGAACGCGCCCGCGGCGCACACCAGTACGCCGAGCGCGGCCCGGACCTTCCCGGCCCGGCCGTCGGCCGGGGTCCCGGCGTCGCGCAGCGCGGCCATCGGGGAGATCTTCCCGGCGCGGCGGGCCGGGATGTAGGCCGAGACCACCGTCACGACGACGCCGACGACCAGGCCGACGACAGGGGTGGTGGCCTTGATGGTCAGCTCCGAACTGTCCAGCTTCAGGCCGGCCTTGCCCATGAGCTTCATCAGCCCGACGGCCAAGCCGATGCCGCCGCCGATGCCGGCCACGGAGCCGACGGTGCCGAGCATCACCGCCTCGATCAGCACCGACCGGTTGACCTGGCGGCGGCTGGAGCCGAGCGCCCGCATCAGGCCGATCTCCCGGGTGCGCTGGGCGACCAGCATGGAGAAGGTGTTGACGATCAGGAAGACGCCGACCAGGACCGCGATCCCGGCGAAGCCGAGCATCGCGTACTTCATGAAGTTCAGGAAGCCGCCGACCTGGTCCTTCTCCTTCTTGGCGGTCTCGGCCGCGGTGTCGATCGTGTAGTTGGGCCCGATCGCGGCCTTCACGTTCGCCTTGAGCTGGTCGTTGGTGACGCCCTTGGCGGCGGTCAGGCCGTACCCGGTGTAGGCGTCGGTGCGGCCGAGCAGCTTGGCCTGCGCGACGGCGGTGTCCGTGTAGACCACCGCGGCGCCCGGGTTGGTCTCCTTGAAGGAGACGATGCCGGTGATGGTGACTTTGAACTCGCCGGGCTGCGCGATGACGCGCAGGGTGTCGCCGATCCTCAGGTGCTTGGCCTTGGCGGTGTCGGCGTCGATCACCGCGTCGTGGTCGGTGGCCGGCAGGTGGCCGGAGCTGAGTTCGACCGCCTTGGTCTCGGTGGTGTCCCAGTTGCTGACGATCGTCGGGGCGCCGGACGACGGGCTGATCTTGTTGTTGTGCGCATCGGCGACGGTGACTTCCTCGCTGGTCACGTCGGGCACCGCGGCGGCGACCCCGGTCACGTGCGCGAGCCTGGCCTGGAGGGAGGCCGGCAGGGTGTCCGGGATACCGGTGTCCTGCGCGTTCTTGACCTCCTTGGCGCTGACGGTGACGTCGGAGGCGGAGTTGCCGAAGAGCTTGTCGAAGGTGGCGGTCATGGTGTCGGTGAAGACCAGGGTGCCGCAGATGAACGCCACCGACAGCAGCACCGCGACACCGGACAGGGCCATCCGGCCCTTGTGCGCGAAGAAGTTGCGCACCGATGTCCTGAAGACGGTCACGAGGTCCTCCCGCGACCGTCGAAGGACTTCATCCGCTCCAGCACCGAGTCGGCGGTCGGGTCGGCCATCTCGTCGACGATCCGGCCGTCGGCGAGGTAGAGCACGCGGTCGGCGTAGGAGGCGGCGACCGGGTCGTGGGTGACCATCACGATGGTCTGGCCGAGGTCGTCGACCGAGCGGCGCAGGAAGCCGAGCACCTCGGCGCCGGCCCGGGAGTCCAGGTTGCCGGTCGGCTCGTCGCCGAAGATGATCTCCGGCCGCGCGGCCAGCGCCCTGGCCACCGCGACGCGCTGCTGCTGGCCGCCGGACAGCTGGGTCGGGCGGTGCTTGAGCCGCCCGGCCAGGCCGACGGTCTCCACCACCCGGTCCATCCACTCGCGGTCGACCTTGCGGCCGGCGATGTCCATCGGCAGCGTGATGTTCTCCGCCGCGTTCAGCGTCGGCAGCAGGTTGAACGACTGGAAGATGAAGCCGATCTTGTCCCGGCGCAGCCGGGTGAGCTTCTTGTCCTTCAGGTCGGTGATCTCGGTCCCGCCGATCCAGATGCGGCCCTCGCTGACCGTGTCGAGCCCGGCCAGGCAGTGCATGAGGGTGGACTTGCCGGAGCCGGAGGGGCCCATGATCGCGGTGAAGCGGCCGCGGGCGATGTCCACGTCCACCGCGTCCAGCGCGACCACGCGGGTCTCACCGGAGCCGTACGCCTTCGTCACTGCCCGGCCCGCGGCGGCAACGGCCGTGCGTTCTCCGCTGCCCCCGGCTGTGGGAACCGTCGTAGCCGTCGTCACTTCTGTCTCCCGTTGTTTGTTCTCGCTGGTGCGCGCGGCCGGCGTGGTCCGCGCGGCCGTCGGTCGCGGTGCGCCGGGCACCGGTCGCCTGATGCCCTTGAGCCTGCCGGAGCCGGTGTCGGCGGACAATGGTGGAACTATCCGTTCGCGGGGTGGGGTTATCCCCACCCCGCCGCGACGGCGAGGGGGTTCCAGCCCGCCCTTCGACGGTAGACAGCGCGGACGGCGCGATCGTCATCCGGCGGTACGAACCGGCGGGCGCCGCAAGTAGGTGTGTCCCCCTAGGGGTCTGCTACCCGAGGGGGACATGCGGCTCAGGGTCGGTGGCGCGGACCTGCTCCGACGGCCCGTCAGGAGTCGGCGCGCAGGGCCGAGACGCCCAGCTCGAGGGCGGCTTCGAGATGGGTGGTCCGGCCGGTCTGGAGCAGGATCGCCACGCCGCCCTGGACGCCTGCGAGCAGCGCCGCGGCGGCCTGTTCGGGGTCGGTGCCGGGCGCGGTCGCGCCCTGTTCGCGCATCGCCCGGATGCCGTCGGCGAGCCTGCGCTGCCACTGCTGGAGCAGCCGTGCGGTGACCTCGCGGGAGGCGGGCGTGGTCCGGGTCAGCTGCGTCATCAGCGTGCCCAGCGGGCAGGTCATGCCCTGCTCGCGGTAGCGGGCCAGCACCGCCTCGCGCCAGGCGTCCCATGCCGCCCAGGACGTCAGGTCGCTCAGGAACGGCTCCTGGTCGTGCAGCACCCGGTCCGCCTCGTACTGCGCGACGGCGTACATCAACTGCTCACGGCCGTCGGGGAAGTAGTGGAAGAGCTGGCTCTTGCTGGTCGCGGTCGCCCGGCACACGTCCTCCAGGGTGGTGGCGACCACGCCCCGGGCGCGGATCTCGGCGGCGGCGCCCTCGACGATGCGCTGCCGGGTGGCCCGGCCCTTCGCGGTGAGTTTCACCGGCTGCTGCGTCATGCCTCCAGCGTCGCACAGCACGGCGCCATTTGTGGACTTGCTGGTCCATTTTCTGGGTGCCACTCTCGACCACGCCGCCAGGGGGCACCGCCGGACACCGCGGAGCCCCGGGCGCGCCACACGACAGCGGCACCCAGGAGGAGAAGGTCATGGAACGGCGATTCGACGGCAGGACCGCCCTGGTCACGGGCTCGACCTCGGGCATCGGAGCAGAGGTGGCCCGCACGCTGGCCGCGCAGGGCGCGCTGGTCGTGCTCAGCGGGCGGCGGGCCGAGCGCGGCGAGGCGGTGGTGGAGGAGATCGAGGCGGCCGGCGGCCGGGCGGTGTTCGTGGCAGCCGACCTCGCCGCCGGCGGCGCGGCCGTACGGGGCCTGGCCGACGCGGCACTGGAGGCGGCCGGCGGCCGGCTGGACATCCTGGTCAACAACGCGGCGCAGCTGCTGGGCCTGCTCCCCACCGAGCAGACCGACGAGGCGACCCTGGACACCGCCTTCGCCGTCAGCGTGAAGGCCCCCTTCCAGCTCACCGGGCTGCTGGTGCCGGCGATGGCCGAGCGCGGCAGCGGCGCGGTGGTCAACATGGGCTCCATCAACGGCTCGGTCGGCATGGCCGACTCCGCCCTGTACAGCATGACCAAGGCAGCGGTGCACTCGCTGACCAAGTCCTGGGCGGCGGAGTACGGTCCGCGCGGCGTACGGGTCAACGCGGTCGCCCCGGGCCCCACCGAGACCGAGGGCAACGCCGCCCACGCGGACGTCATCGCACCCCTGCTGGCGGCGAGCCCGGCCCGCCGGATGGGCCGCCTGGACGAGGTGGCCGCCGCGGTGGCCTTCCTCGCCAGTGACGAGGCGACGCACATCCACGGGGCGATCCTGCCGGTGGACGGCGGCTTCACCGCGGTGTGAGCGGTGCGGGAGGCGCCGACAGCACGGGAGGTGCCGGCGGTGCGGGCCGCACGCGGGGCCGGGTCGTACGGGTTTCAGCCCATCGTCAGGCGCACCGGGCGTACCCCGCCGAGCAGGGCGGCCAGCGCCCGGTCGACGTCCGGGCCGACGTACCAGTCACCGGTGTGGTCCACCGCGTAGACCCGCCCGTCGGGGTCGATGGCCAGCAGCGCGCCGGACCCCGGCTCCTCGCCGAGCGGGCTGATCTCGGTCTCCAGCGCCCGCCCGAGGTCGCCGAAGGTACGGGCCAGGTGCAGGCCGCGCAGCGGGTCGACGACGACGGCGGAAGGCGCCACCTGGCGGCCGGCACCGGCCGCGGGCGGGATCTCCAGACCGCCGAACTCCGCCCACGCCTCGACCGCCGCCGGGAAGACGGCGTGCCGGTGGCCGCCCGGCGAGAGGTGCCCGCGCAGCCGGTCCGCCCACACCTCGGCCTGCTTGATGTCCCAGCGCCCCGGCTGCCAGCCGGCCGTGCGCAGCGCGGCGTCGACGCCCATCGGGAAGCGGGCGCCGCCCGCCGTGCCCGCGCTCACGCGCCCGCCGCCGCGGGATCGAAGGGCCGCACCCCGAAGTGCGCGAGCAGGGGCGCGCAGGAGCGGCACGGCGGTGCGTAGCTGCCGTGCGCGGGGTCGCCGTCCTCGCGTATGCGGCGCGCGGTGAGCTTGGCGCCGCGCAGCGCCTTGCGCGCCTCGCCCTGGGTCAGCGGCCGGCGCGAGGCCCGCTTGCCGCGGTTCGCCTCGACCGCCGTCAAGTGCCGTGAAAGGAGCACCGGTTCCGGGCAGCGGCCGGTGAACCGTTCACGCTGGGCGACCGGGAGCGCGTCCAGGAAGTCCTGCACGATCGGGTGGAGCACGGGCGGCTGCTCGCCCTTGGCGCCGGTGCAGGTGAGCACCTCGTCCCGGATGGACAGCGCGGCCGCGATCGCGGGCAGGATGCCGTCCCGGCGGTGCCGCAGCACCGGGGCCGCCATCCCGTCGCGGGCAGCGCTCCAGCTCAGCCTGGGGTCGGCGGTGTCCGCCGCTGGTAGCCGAGTTGTCATATCCTGCCCCGTTCCGTCGTTCACCCGCCCCAAGGCGGCAGCTCCCCCGTCTGCCGGATCAGAGTGCCAAAGACGCCATCCGGGAGGGAAGCGGATCACGATGTGGCGACCCTTCTGTGTGGGCCATGTCACCGTCCTGTGACGTCACCGCCGTGCTTCGAACACGGAGCGCACACATCCGCCGCCGCGCCGTCGCCGCCGCGGGGAGGTCCGTACGGCGGGCACGGGTGCGCCGCCGCGGGGAGGTCCGCACGGCGCCGCGGGCGCGGGGCGGTTCACGCGGCGCCGGGCTGACGGGGCTTCATCGTGACCGTGCGGTGACCGTGTTGTGAGCAGCGCCATAGGCGGCGGGGCGGGCCCGGTGCCGTAGAGTCGCGCGGCAGCGGGCGGACGCCCGCGAGGGCCGGGCCGGGACGCCACGGACCGGACGCGGCGCGCGGGCAAGGGCGGCGCCGCGGCGCCGGGCCCGCACACGACACAGGGGAAGCCATAGATGCGGATACGCCCACGCCGTCGCCTACTGACCGGTAGCCGCAGGGTGCTGCCCGTGGCCGTCCTGGTGCCCGCGCTGGCGCTCACCGCGGCCTGCGGCGGCGGCAAGAGCAAGGACAGCGGCAGCGCGGCGTCCAAGAAGCTCACCGGCTCGGTGATCACCGCGAAGGACGTGGACCATCTCAAGGTGGTGCCCGCGACCGATGACAGCCAGCTGCTGGGCGCCGAGCAGACCACCGATCCCGCGGCGTGCCAGCCGGTGGCCGACCAGTGGAGCCTGGAGCCGAAGCTCGCCAGGACCGTCTACACCGGCGCGCTGGTCACCGACACCGCGGCCGCGGAGGCGGGCGCGAAGACGATCTCGCTGGAGGTCGTGGCCTCCTACCGGGCCGGGCGCGCGAAGCAGGTGCTCGACCAGTTGTCGGCCGCGGTCGCCCACTGCTCCGGCTACAAGGTCACCCGCAACGGCCGGACGTCGACCTTCACGGTCAAGAGCGTCGCCGCGTCCGCGGCGGTCGGCGGCACCTTCGGCGACCAGCAGGTGACCTACACCGTCTCCGACCCCGCGCTCGGCGCCTCCGGGATGGCGCTGGTCACCGTGGTCCGGGTCGGCGACTTCGTGGCGGCCTTCGAGACGGTGCGCGCGGACCACAAGACCGCGGCGCTGCGGGCGGAGATCGCGAGCAAGCAGGTCGACAAGCTGCGGGCGGCGGCCGACACGAAGTGACCCCGGGCCGGGGCGGACAGGCCGCGCAGGCAGCCTCGCGGCCACCCCGGTCCTCCCCGGTCCGCCCCAGCTGGCTGCGCCGAAGCGGGCGATCGGGGCGAACCGGGCCGCGGGGAGCGAGTTATCCACAGGCGCGAGGACGGGACCCGCGGGGCTCTTGCACGACCCCCTAGGCTGTCGTCATCAGCTCAGACGCAGCAGGGGGCAATCGCCATGACCACAGGCCCGCAAGGGCTGGGATCACCTCCCGGACCCGCAGCCGCCGCGCGCACCGCGCCGCCCAACGCGGCCTACGCCGGACAGGTCGTGCACTTTCCCGACCCGATCCGGGCCGCCCGCCACCCGCAAGGCGTGTGGGTGGACGACGCGGGCTACCCCGACTTCTCGCCGTACGCCCGCGCGGCGGCCGAGATAGCCGAGCCGCCCGAGGGCTTCGGCGTGGACGAACTGCGCCTGACGGACTACGTGTCGGCCAACGCGGCGCTGCACGCCTCCGGCCACGAACTGTGGGGCAGCCTGTCGCCGGTCGCCACCCCGCACGGCTGGACCTGGCACCACGTCCACGGCAGCCGCCGGCTCGAACTGGTGCCGGTGGAGGTCAAGGCGCTGCTGCGGCACCACGGCGGCCTGGCCGCCTCCGTGGCCGACCACGCCAAGCGCGGCACCCGTCCGCTCCAGGAGACCCGCCCGGTGCACTTCGGGCTGCCCAAGGAGCCGGTCGCGGTCACCGAGCAGCAAGTGCGGGACGTCGAGGAGGAGTTGGGGTACCGCCTGCCCGGCTCCTACCGCACCTTCCTCAAGGCGGCCGGCGGCTGCGCCCCCAAGGGCGTCGCCCTCGACCCCGACCTCGGCCTGCTGCTCGACCAGCCGTTCTTCACCGTCCGCGACGAGGCGGCGACCAACGACCTGGTGTACGTGAACAAGTGCCTGCGCGACCACCTCACCAAGGACTACCTGGCGATCGGCTACATCCAGGGCGGCCTGCTCGCGGTGCGGGTGAAGGGCGAGGGCGCCGGCTCGGTCTGGTTCCTCGGTTACGACGACGCGCGCGACGGCGACCGCTGGGCCACCCCGGCCGAGCGGGTGGCCGAGCTGCTGCTGCCCTGCGGCGACTCGCTCGACGCCTTCCTGCTGAGACTGGTCGGCAATCCGCCCGAGTTGGACACGGTCGCGAATCTGATGGTCGACGGCGGCTTCGCCAGCGCCGCGGCCGTGGAGGGGTGAGACACATGGTCACTTTCGCGCAGGCACAGGAGCGCGCCGAGCGCTGGGTCAACGCGGACGTCCCCGCGTACGCGGCCCGCGAGGTCCACGTCCGCGAGTTCGACCTCGGCTTCGTGGTCTGGTCCGAGGCCCGGGAGGACGGCCCGTCCTCCGACGACGGAGCGGTCCGCGTGGTGATCGCCCGGGACAGCGGCGAGGCCACCTTGTGGCCGGCCCTGCCCATCGGCGAAGTCATCCGCCGCTACGAGGAGGAGTACGGCCAGGTGGCCAACGACGCGGTGCCCGAGCCGCCCCAGCGAGTCGACCTCGAGGCGACCTCGTTCCTGCTCAGCCCACCGCAGTGGCTCCAGGACGCCGCCGACCGGATGGGCATCCCCGACCGCCGGACGTCCGGGTCCGAATCCGGGTCCGGGTCCGGCTCCGCCAGCGGTGCCTCGGCCGACCCGGCACCGGCGCCCGCCGACGCCGCCCCCGCGGCGGGTGAACCCGAGCCCGCGTCCGTGCCCGCGCCTGCTCCGTCATCGGGTGGCCGCGTCGACTACCGCCGCCCCGACGACAGCGGTGCTCCGAACACCGGTTCCGCGGCCGACGCCCCGGCTCCGGCCCCGGTGCCCGCGCAGAGCTCGGGCGGCGGCAGTTGGGCCGGCAAGACGGTCAGCGACTCCGGTGAGGGCCAGTCCGTCCCGGTCCCCGAGACCGTCTTCGCGCCGCCGATCAGCGACGCCGACCTGCCCGACCGCGAGCCGGCTGCTGCGGAGGCCAGGACGGAGCTGCTGCCCGGCGGGAGCGGGCTGCCGCGCACCATGCTCGCCCCCCAGCAGCAGGAGCCGCCCGCGCCGCCCCGGCCGGGAGTGCCGCACACCATCGGTGGTTCCGAGTTCCCGCCGCCCGGCGGCCCGTCGGTGCCGCTGCCGCCGCCGAGCGGGCTGGCGGGCCCGGCCGGCCCCGCCCCACTGAGTCCCGGCGCCGCCGACATCGCCGACCTGGAGACGTCGCGGGCCATGCCGCCCGGCCGCGGCCCCGCGCCGAGCCAGGGCACGCCGCCCCCGCCCCCCGCGCCGGCTCACAGCACCCCGCCCCCGCCGCCGTACTCCGGTCCCCCCGCGCCGGGCCAGGGCACCCCGCCGCCCCCGCCGTACTCCGGTCCCCCGGCGCCAGGTCAGGGCACCCCGCCGCCCCCCGCGGGTGGCAACCCGCACTACGCGGCCACGATGCTCGCCGGCCCCGGGACGCCCCCGCCCGGCATGGGCACCCCGCCCCCGCCGCCCGGCGCCGGCACTCCGCCGCCCGCCCCCGGCGCCGGCACTCCCCCGCCCGCGAGCAGCGACCCGCACTACGCGGCCACCATGCTCGCCGGCCCCACCCTGCCCCCGCCCGGCGCCGGCGCGCCGCCCCCGCCGCCCCCCGGCGCGGGCGCACCGCCGCCCGCGCCCGGCCCGGCCGCCCCACCGCCCCCGGCGGGCAACGACCCGCACTACGCGGCCACGATGCTCGCCGGCCCCGGCATGCCGCCGCCCGGCATGGGCACCCCGCCCCCGCCGCCGCCCGGCATGGGCGGCCCTGCGATGGGCCCGCCCGCACCGCCCGGATACGGCTATCCGCAGCAGGGCGCGGTGCCCACGGTCGGCCCCGGCTACATGGCGGTGCTGCGCTACCGCGGCCAGGACGGCAGCGAGCAGCAGCTCATCCGGCGCTCGGCACCGGGCACCCCGCACCCGGAGTGGCAGATCCTGCACGAGCTGCGGTCGTTGGGCATCCGTCCCGAGCAGGTGCTCGAACTCCACACCGAGTTGGAGTCCTGCGACCTGCCGGGGGGCTACTGCACCCGGATGATCCGGGAGACCTGGCCGCAGGTGCGGATCAGCCACACCGCGCCGTACGGGCGGGACCACGCGAGCCGCCGCCAGGGTGTGCAGCACCTCCTCACCCACCAGGGCGAGCTGCATCAGGTGGCCGGCGCGCCCGCCCGCCCGCAGCCGCAGCGGGTGCCGATGCCCGACCCGCACAGTGTGCTGCGGGTGCCGCCGGTGGGTCTGGACGTGATCGGCCAGGAGGTGGCGGGCGCGTTCGGCCCGCAGGGCGTGTTCCGGTTCGACCAGCGCGCGGTCTCCCGGCAGGGCGTGCCGGACATCGTGGCCCAGACGCTGGTGTGGGCCGGGCTGCCGACGGACTTCTCGCCGTTCTTCTGGGCGCAGGCCCAGCCCGGCCAGCCGGTGCCGACGCTCGCCGAGCTGGCCGCGCAGCGCGGGGTGCAGCCGGCCGCCGACGCCGGCTCGTACCTGGTGATGGGCAACGACTTCGGCCGCCAGCTGTGTGTGCAGTACGGTACCGCGCACATCGTCGCGGTGCCGTTGGAGGCGGGCCCGGGCGGGCAGCCGGCGCCGCCGCAGTTCGTCAACTCCAGCCTGCCGGAGTTCGCCCGCTGCATGGCGCTGCTCGGGCGGATGTGGCGGCTGCGGATCGGCCTGACGCCGGAGCAGGCCGGGCACTGGACGGTGGACTTCCAGGCGCAGTTGGCCGCGCAGGACCCGGCGGCGATCGCCTCGCCGGACAACTGGTGGTCGGTGCTGATCGAGCAGATGTGGGACGGGCTGCTGTAGGGGCCGTTCGCGCAGGGCGGGGAGCGGGTCGCTGAGGTGGCCCGTTCGCGGCCGTTTCGTGCGGGCCGGGTGGAAGGTGCGCCTTCCACCCGGCCCGTCCGTGTTTCCGGGGTAGAAGACAGTCCGGGCGGCGGAGACCGTCGGAGTGTCGAGGACCGTACAATTCGGTCATAAGCGATAAATGGGAACACGGGAACGGCCCGACGTCGCGAGGGGCAGTGGCCATGAGCAGTGATACGTCCGCATCGACGCAGAGTCCGGCGCGACCGCGCGAGCGGGAGGGGTTCGCGGCCGCGCGCGGCCGGGGCTACCGGCCGGACCAGGTGGACCGGTTCCTGGACGAGTTGTCGGAGGACCGCGACGCCGCGTGGGAGCGGGCGGCCCGGCTGACCGTCCTCGCCAACGAGATGGAGGCCGAGTGCGAGGCCCTGCGCCGCCAGGTCGCCGCGCTCGGGCCGACCGACTTCACCCGGCTCGGCGCCGGCGCGCAGGAACTGCTCCAGATGGTCGAGGAGGAGGCCGCCGCGGTGCGCGAACGCGCCGAGGTCGAGGCGCAGTACGCGAAGGACGCCGCCGACACCGCCCGCCGCACCCTCCAGGACGAGGCCCGCGCGGCCGCGTCCGCCCGGCTGGCCGCCGCCGAGGACCAGGCCCAGCAGGTCCTGGACGAGGCGTGCGGGCGCGCCGCGGAGATCCTGGGCGCCGCCCGCGCCGAGGCCGACGCCGTACGGGGCGAGGCCGGTGCGGCGCTCGACGCGATGCGGCAGCAGGTGGACCGGGACCGGGCGGCCGCCGAAGCGGAGCAGCGCGAGCGGACGGCGGGCATGGAGCAGGACCTCGCCGAGCAGCAGGCCGTGATCGACAGCCGGCTGTCCGGCCTGCTCGCCGACGCCGAACGGCGGCTGGCGCAGGCGCAGCAGGAGCGGGCCGACGCGGAGGCGGCGCTGCGGACGCAGCAGGCCGAGGCGGAGGCCCGGGCCGAGACGCTGATCGCGGAGGCCCGCAGCCATGAGGAGCGGGTGCGCCGGGACGCGGAGCGGGTGCTGCGGGAGCACGAACTGCACCGCGACGAGGTACGCGCGCACCTCGCGCACATCCGCGCGACCCTCTCGGACCTCACCGGCCGCCCCTGACGCGCACCACGGCCCGCCGTTCCCGACCCGCACCGCGGTCCACCTGTTCGCGCCCCCGCCCGGGTGCCGCGGGGAAACGCCATACGAACCGCCGCACGAGCCGCCGCACCAACCGCCGTGCCGCGTCAGCCCGCCGTCGGGACCATCGCGGAGACGCGGAAGCCGCCGTCGGGCGTGGGGCCCGCGGCGAAGCCGCCCCCGTGGGCGGTGACCCGCTCCCGCATGCCGGTCAGCCCGTGCCCGCCGCCGGGGATCGCCGCGGCGGCCTGCTCGGCCGGGCCGTTGACGATGAGGACGGCCACCTCGGCCTCGCGGTAGGCGAGCCGCACCTGCGCCGTCGCCCCGGCCGCGTGCTTGCGCACATTGGTGAGCGCCTCCTGCACCACGCGGTACACCGTCGCCTCGATCCGCCGCCCGCACGGCCGCTGCTCGCCCTCGACCGCCAGCTCGACGCCCATCCCGGCCGCCCTCGACTCCTGGACGAGCTGCGCGAGTTCCGCCAGGCTCGGCCCGGTGTCGGCCTCGTGGTCGGCGCCGGCATCCACACCGGCCACCGCACCGGCCACGGGCGGCGCGGCGGGGGGCGCCGCGGACGGCCCCGGCTCCGAGCGCAGCACCCCGAGCATCTGCCGCAGCTCGGTCAGCGCCTGCCGCCCCATCTCCCCCACCAGCTCCGCGCTCTCCGACGCCTTCCGGCCGTCCTTGAGCGCCACCGACTTCCATGCGGTCGCGTGCACCACCATCAGGCTCACCCGGTGCGCGACCACGTCGTGCATCTCCCGGGCGATCCGGGCCCGCTCGGCGGCGCGGGCCCGCTCGGCCCGCTCTGCGGCCTTCTCGGCCAGCAGCTCCAGCTCGCGTTCCAGGCCGTCGGCCCGGTCCCGCAGGCTCTCCACCAGCCGGCGGCGGGCCCGTACGTACAGGCCGAAGAGCACCGGCGGCGCGATGAGGCCGGCCGCGACCAGGATCGAGATGGCCAGCACCAGCGGCAGCCCAAGCCGGCTGCTGGAGTGCCGGACGCTGGACTCGATGCTCACGAACGCGACGAGCATGGTGCCCAGGCCGCACATGCCGGCCAGCAGGGCCGTCAGCCGGCGCGGCACCTCGGACGCGGCCAGGGTGTAGAAGCCGACCAGCGACAGGATCAGGCCGGTCTGCGCGGGGGTGACCGCGATCGCCACCAGCACCACCGCGATCGGCCAGCGGCGGCGCAGCACCAGCGTGGCGCCCACCAGCAGCCCGACCAGCGCGCCCAGTCCGGTGGGGATGCCGACCTTCGCGGTGAACTCGGCGCCCTCGAAGGCGGACTCCAGGGCCGAGGCCGCCGCCAGCGACACGTCCAGCACGACGCTGCGCCGCCTGGTCCACCACCACAGGCCGGACCAGGCCCGTGCCTGTCCCGGCTCGGCCTCCTCGCCCGGTACGCGCGCCCCCGTCGTACTCATGGCGTCCAGCGTAGGCGGTGAGCGGGCGGTGGAGCCCGGGCGCCCCGAGTGTCCGCCTGATGGGCCGGGCGTCTCGCCGAGCGCCCCGAGACCTATCCTGGAGCGGTCGGACAGCGCGGTCCGCGAGTCCCCGTACCCCGAGTTCGTACCCACTCGTATCCCAAGCCGTCGCCCATTCCACTGCACAAGGAGCCGCACCTGTGAGCAGCGCCGACACCCCACCGGCCAGCAGCACCGCCCTGCGCGCCGACATCCGACGCCTGGGCGAGCTGCTGGGCGGCACGCTCGTCCGGCAGGAGGGCCAGGAACTTCTCGACCTGGTCGAGAAGGTACGCGCACTGACCCGCAGCGACGGCGAGGCCGCCGCCGCCCTGCTGGGCGAGACCGATCTGGAGACCGCGGCCAAGCTGGTCCGCGCCTTCTCCACCTACTTCCACCTGGCCAACGTCACCGAGCAGGTGCACCGCGGCCGCGACCTGCGCGCCCGCCGGGCCAACGAGGGCAGCCTGCTCGCCCAGACCGCCGACCTGCTCAAGGACGGCGACCCGGAGCACGTGCGCGAGAGCGTGCGCAACCTCAACGTGCGGCCGGTCTTCACCGCGCACCCCACCGAGGCCGCCCGCCGCTCGGTGCTCAACAAGCTGCGCCGGATCGCGGAGCTGCTGGACGAGGCCCCGGTCTCCTCCGGCGACCGGCGGCGCGCGGACCTGCGGCTGGCCGAGAACATCGACCTGCTGTGGCAGACCGACGAGCTGCGGGTGGTCCGCCCTGAGCCGGCCGACGAGGCCCGCAACGCGATCTACTACCTCGACGAGCTGCACGCCGTCGCGGTCGGCGACGTGCTGGAGGACCTGGCCGCGGAGCTGGAGCGGGTCGGTGTGCCGCTGCCGCCGCAGACCCGCCCGCTGACCTTCGGCACCTGGATCGGCGGCGACCGGGACGGCAACCCGAACGTCACGCCCGAGGTGACGTGGGACGTGCTGATCCTCCAGCACGAGCACGGCATCACCGACGCGCTGGAGCTGGTCGACTTCCTGCGCGGCGCGCTGTCGAACTCCATCCGCAACTCCGGCGCCAGCCAGGAACTGCTGGACTCGCTCTCCAACGACCTGGTGGCCCTGCCGGAGATCAGCCCGCGCTACAAGCGGCTGAACGCCGAGGAGCCCTACCGGCTCAAGGCCACCTGCATCCGGCAGAAGCTCGTCAACACCCGCGAGCGGCTGGCCGGCGGCACCGCCCACGTGCCCGGGCGGGACTACCTGGGCAGCACCGAGCTGCTGACCGACCTGCAACTGATCCAGGACTCGCTGCGCGCCCACCGCGGCGGCCTGATCGCCGACGGCCGCACCGACCGGACGATCCGCACGCTGGCCGCGTTCGGCCTCCAGCTGGCCACCATGGACGTGCGCGAGCACGCCGAGGCGCACCACCACGCGCTCGGCCAGCTCTTCGACCGGCTGGGCGAGGAGTCCTGGCGGTACGCCGACATGCCGCGCGACTACCGCCGCAAGCTGCTCGCCAAGGAGCTGCGCTCGCGCCGCCCGCTGGCGCCGAGCCCGGCACCGCTGGACGCGGCGGGCGCGAAGACGCTGGGCGTCTTCCACACCATCCGCGAGGCGTTCGAGCGGTTCGGCCCGGAGGTCGTGGAGTCGTACATCATCTCCATGTGCCTTGGCTCGGACGACGTGTTCGCCGCCGCGGTGCTGGCCCGCGAGGCCGGGCTGATCGACCTGCACGCCGGGGTCGCCAAGATCGGCATCGTGCCGCTGCTGGAGACCACAGACGAGCTGAAGATCGCCGACAAGCTGCTCGACGAGATGCTCTCCGACCCCTCCTACCGGCGGCTGGTGTCGCTGCGCGGCGACGTGCAGGAGGTCATGCTCGGCTACTCCGACTCCTCGAAGTTCGGCGGCATCACCACCTCGCAGTGGGAGATCCACCGCGCGCAGCGCCGGCTGCGCGACGTCGCGCACCGGCACGGGGTGCGGCTGCGGCTCTTCCACGGCCGCGGCGGCACCGTCGGCCGCGGCGGCGGCCCCTCGCACACCGCGATCCTCGCCCAGCCGTGGGGCACCTTGGAGGGCGAGATCAAGGTGACCGAGCAGGGCGAGGTGATCTCGGACAAGTACCTGATCCCCTCGCTCGCCCGGGAGAACCTCGAACTGACGGTCGCGGCCACCCTCCAGGCGTCGGCGCTGCACACCGCGCCGCGGCAGTCCGACGAGGCGCTGGCGCGGTGGGACGCGGCGATGGACATCGTCTCCGACGCCGCGCACACCGCCTACCGCGAGCTGGTCGAGGACCCGGACCTGCCGCCGTACTTCTTCGCCTCCACCCCGGTCGACCAGCTCGGCGAGCTGCACCTGGGCTCGCGCCCGTCCCGCCGGCCGGACTCCGGCGCGGGGCTGGACGGGCTGCGGGCCATCCCGTGGGTCTTCGGCTGGACCCAGTCCCGGCAGATCGTGCCGGGCTGGTTCGGTGTCGGCTCCGGCCTGAAGGCGGCGCGCGAGGCGGGCCTGGACGCGGTGCTGGAGGAGGCCCACGGCCAGTGGCACTTCTTCCGCAACTTCCTGTCCAACGTCGAAATGACGCTGGCCAAGACGGACCTGCGGATCGCCCGCCACTACGTCGACACCCTGGTGCCCGACGAGCTGAAGCACGTGTTCGCCACGATCGAGGCGGAGCACGAGCTGACGGTGCGCGAGGTGCTGCGGCTCACCGGCGAGTCCGAACTGCTCGCCGGGAGCCCGGAGCTGGCGCAGACGTTCCACATCCGCGACCAGTACCTGGACCCGATCTCCTACCTCCAGGTGACCCTGCTGGCCCGCCAGCGCGCGGCGGCCGCCCGCGGTGAGGAGCCGGACCCGCTGCTGGCCCGCGCCCTGCTGCTGACGGTCAACGGTGTGGCAGCGGGGCTGCGCAACACCGGCTGACCGCCCGGCGCGCGGCCTCGCCCCGCACCGGCCCGGACGGCGGGCGGGGCGGGGCCGCGACCAGCGGCACTCCGCCTTTCCCGGGTGACGCGCGTAGCTAAAAATGCCGACCGGTAACTTCGGTCAAGGCGGCTCCATAACCCGGATGAGCCCCTACGCTTTTCAACAACGCCGGTGGGGGCCGGCGGGTATCAGGGGGCGAGACGCACGGGGTCCGGCGCCCGGGCAGGGACGGCGGTCCATGCCCGGGCGCCGGGCTCCACGCGAGGCGGTTGCCCACCGCCACTTGGGGGAGCGCCGTGAATCGGGAGTGGTGTCCGTGGGTCGTATCCGGGTCCTCGTCGTCGACGACCATCGTATTTTCGCCGAGTCGCTCGCAGCCGCGCTCGCGGCCGAGCCCGACGTCGATGTGTCCGCCGCCGGCAGCGGTGCCGCGGCACAGCGCTGCCTGGACCGGGCGGCCGCCGACGGGCGGCGCTACGACGTCCTGCTGGTCGACGCGGACCTCGGCGCGGGTCAGCCCCCGCCGGTGACGCTGGCGGCGGTGCCGCCGGCCGTGCCGTCGCAGCCGCGGCCGCTGGAGCCGCGTGATCCGGTGCTCGACGGCCTCGCGCTGGTGGAGCGGATCAGGGCCGCCTACCCGGGGACCCGTACCGTGGTGCTCGCCGAGCGGGACGACCCGGTGCGCGCCGCGCGGGCGCTCCAGTCCGGCGCGTCCGGCTGGGTGGCGAAGGACTGCTCGCTGTCGCGGCTGCTCGCAGTGGTCCGCGGGGTGCTGCGCGACGAGACGCACCTGCCGCCGGCGCTGCTGACCGGGGTGCTGCGGGAGCTGACCGCGGCGCGCCGGCACCGTACCGAGAGCGAGCAGCTGGTGGAGTCGCTGACGCCGCGCGAGCAGGAGGTGCTGCGCTGCATGGTGGCGGGGCTGGGGCGCAAGGCGGTCGCCGAGCGGCTGTTCCTGTCCCCGCACACGGTCCGCACCCATATGCAGAACGTGCTGGGCAAGCTCGGGGTGCACTCCACGCTCGCCGCGGTCGCGCTGGCCCGGCGGGCCGGGGTGGGGCCGGTGGAGCTGCTGCCGTCAGCCGGGGACGTTGTCGAACGGCGCGGTTAGCTGCCGCAGCAGCCCGGCGAGTTCCACGCGCTGCCGGTCGGTGAGGTCGCCCAGGATCGCGCGCTCCTGGGTGAGCAGTCCGGCCAGCGAGCGGTCGGCGCGGTCCTGGCCCTGCGGGGTGAGCCGGACCAGCACGCCGCGCCGGTCGTTGGGGTCGGGCCGCCGCTCGACCAGCTGCTTCTTGGCGAGCCGGTCGATCCGGTTGGTCATGGTGCCGGAGGTGACGAGGGTCTGGGTCAGCAGCTGCCCCGGCGAGAGCTGATACGGCTCGCCGGCCCGGCGCAGGGCGGTCAGCACGTCGAACTCCCACGGCTCCAGCCCGTGTTCGGCGAAGGCGATCCGCCGGGCGCGGTCCAGGTGCCGGGCGAGCCGGCTGACCCGGCTGAGCACCTCGAGCGGCTCCACGTCGAGGTCGGGGCGCTCTCGGCGCCATGCAGCGACCAGCCGGTCGACCTCGTCCTCCATGCGCTCAGTGTAGTAGGTCTGTCGACATGAAGTCTCTTGACATCAAGATATCTCTGGGAGCAGTCTGAAGGTGAAGGGCAGAACCTTGCTCTCCGTTTTCGCCGGCTCCGCACCATCCAGGGAGTACGAACGATGCCAGCAGCTCCGACGTGGGACCCGTACCAGTATCTCCGGCACTCCACCCATCGCACCCGCCCCTTCCTCGATCTTCTCGCCCGGATCACCGACGTGCCCGGCGGCGACGCGCCCCGGATCGCCGACATCGGCTGCGGGCCGGGCAACGTGACGGCACTGCTCGCCGACCGCTGGCCCGGCGCGCACATCACCGGCTTCGACAGCTCGCCCGACATGCTCGAAGCCGCACGTGAACACGCCGGCCCGACCCCCGGCGGCGGCGCACTCGACTTCCGGCGGGCCGACGCGGCGGTGTGGACACCCGAGGAGCCGTTCGACCTGATCGTGTCCAACGCGGCGCTTCAGTGGGTGCCCGGGCACGCCGACCGCTTCCCCTCCTGGCTCGCGCACCTCACCCCCGGCGGCGTGCTCGCCTTCCAGGTGCCCGGCAACTTCACCGCGCCCAGCCACGCCCTGCTCGCCGAGCTGTGCGACACCCCGCGCTGGCGCGCCCGCCTCGAAGGACACGGCCGCCGCTACGTGCACATCCTCTCCCCCGCGGAGTACCTGGAGCGCCTGACCGAGATCGGCTGCACCGACGTGGACGCCTGGGAGTCCACCTACGTCCAGCTGCTCCAGGGCGAGGACCCGGTGCTGGACTGGACGAAGGGCACCGCGCTGCGCCCGGTGCTCACCGCGCTGGAGGACGACCCGGCCGCCGCCCGCGAGTTCGTCGCCCAGTACCGCGACCTGCTGCGCAAGGCGTACCCGGCCGGCCCGCACGGCACGGTCTTCCCGTTCCGCCGGATCTTCGCCATCGCCCGCGCCGGCGCCCCGGAGGCCACCCGGTGATCGTCGGCCTCGACCACGTCCAACTGGCCGCGCCGCCCGGCAGCGAACCGCGGCTGCGCGCCTTCTACACCGGCGTCCTCGGCATGACCGAACTGGCCAAGCCCCCCGTGCTCGCCGGGCGCGGCGGCTGCTGGTTCTCGGCGGGCGGCGCGGTGCTGCACCTGGGCATCGAGGAGGAGTTCCGGCCGGCCCGCAAGGCGCACCCCGGCCTGCGCGTCGACCGCATCCACGACCTCGCCGCCACCCTCAAGGAGCACGGCGCGCCGGTCGTATGGGACTACGACCTGCCCGGACACCTGCGGTTCCACACCGAGGACCCGGTCGGCAACCGGCTGGAGTTCCTGGAGCCGACCACCGTCTGAACCCTGACCGCTCCCCCTCCGGTCCGGCCCGGGCCGCCGCCGTGCGCGACGGCGGCCGGGCCGGGGCCGGTACGGGGGTCAGTTGTTGTAGCGGCTCTGCGCGCGCTCCAGCCCCTCGGTCACGAGCTCCTCGACCGCGTCGGCGGCCCGGTCCACGAACCAGTCCAGCTCCTTGCGCTCGGCCGAGGAGAAGTCCTTGAGGACGAAGGCCGCCACGTCCATCCGCCCGGGCGGACGGCCGATCCCGGCCCGCACCCGCAGGTAGTTCGCGCCGAGCGACTTCGTGATGGACTTCAGGCCGTTGTGCCCGTTGTCACCGCCGCCGAGCTTGAGCCGCAGCGTGGGGTAGTCGATGTCCAGCTCGTCGTGGACCGCGATGATGCGGTCGGTCGGCACCTTGTAGAACTCCTTGAGCGCGGTGACCGGCCCGCCGGACAGGTTCATGTACGACATGGGCTTGGCCAGCACCACCCGCGCGCTCGCCGGGCCGGGCGGCCCGATCCTGCCCTCGACCACCTGCGCCTGCGCCTTGTGGGCCCGCTTGAACTTCCCGCCCATCCGCTCGGCGAGCAGGTCCGCCACCATGAAGCCGATGTTGTGCCGGTTGCCGGCGTACTCCGGCCCCGGGTTGCCCAGGCCCACCACCATCCAGGGCCCTGTGCTGTCGCTCATCCACATCTCCGAAAGCAGTCGCCGTACACCGTAGAACCGTAAGGGGCGCGCACCCTGGCCGGCGGTCCTTACACACCGCATGGACGCCGCATGGACACCGCACGCAAACGGCCGCCGCCGCACCCGGAGGTACGACGGCGGCCGACGCGATCTGGTTCAGCTCTCGTCCGCGGCGGGCGCCTCGGCGGCACCCTCGCCCTCGGCCTCGGTCTCGCCCTCGGCGGGCGCCTCGGCCTGCGCGGAGACGACCTGGATCACCACGGCGTCCTCCTCGGTGACCAGCGAGGTGCCCTTCGGCAGCGCCACGTCCTTCGCCAGGATGGACGCGCCCGCCTCCAGACCCTCGACGGAGACGGTGAACGCCTCGGGGATGTGGGTCGCCTCGGCCTCGACCGACAGCGTGTTGAGCACGTGCTCCAGCAGGTTGCCGCCCGGGGCCGGCTCGCCCTCGGCGGTGACCGGCACCTCGACGGTGACCTTCTCGCCGCGCTTGACGGCCAGCAGGTCGACGTGCTCGATGAAGCCCTTCAGCGGGTCGCGCTGCACGGCCTTGGGGATGACCAGCTCGGAGGAGCCGTCGATGTCCAGCGCGATCAGGACGTTCGGGGTGCGCAGCGCGAGCAGCAGCTCGTGGCCGGGGACCGTGACGTGCCGCGGGTCGGCGCCGTGGCCGTAGACGACCGCGGGGACCTGGTTGGCGCGGCGCACCCGGCGGGCGGCGCCCTTGCCGAACTCGGTACGCACCTGGGCGGGGATCTTCACTTCAGCCATGGGAATCGGCTCCTCGTAAGGGCGGGCAGTACGGTCGCCCGGCCGCGACGGGCCGATCCTGCACGAGGAGCGCGTCGATAACGGAGGTGCGGCGGACATGCGTCCGGGCCCTTCCCTCGCCGAGCAACCTCGACAGCGTAACGGTGGGAAGGGCCCGGAGCGAAATCCGCGGGCGCCCGGCAGGCGGGACGACGCTGTGCAGCGGCGACGGACTAGTGCGCGTCCTCGAAGAGCTTGGTGACCGAGCCGTCCTCGAAGACCTCGCGCACCGCGTTGGCGATGGTCGGCGCCATCGACAGCACGGTGATCTTGTCGAGGTCGGTCTCCGCCGGCGTCGGCAGCGTGTCGGTGAAGATGAACTCGCTGACCTTGGAGTTCTTCAGCCGGTCCGCGGCCGGACCGGACAGCACCCCGTGCGTGGCGGTGACGATGACGTCCTCCGCGCCGTTGGCGAACAGCGCGTCCGCGGCGGCGCAGATGGTGCCGCCGGTGTCGATCATGTCGTCGACCAGCACACACACCCGGCCCTTGACGTCGCCGACCACCTCGTGGACCTTCACCTGGTTGGCGACGTCCGGGTCGCGGCGCTTGTGCACGATCGCCAGCGGCGCGCCCAGCCGGTCGCACCAGCGGTCGGCGACCCGCACCCGGCCGGCGTCCGGGGAGACCACGGTGAGCTTGGCACGGTCGACCTTCGCGCCGACGTAGTCCGCCAGCACCGGCAGCGCCATCATGTGGTCCACCGGGCCGTCGAAGAAGCCCTGGATCTGGTCGGTGTGCAGGTCCACGGTGAGGATGCGCTCGGCGCCCGCGGTCTTGAACAGGTCGGCCATCAGCCGGGCCGAGATCGGCTCGCGGCCGCGGTGCTTCTTGTCCTGCCGGGCGTAACCGTAGAAGGGCACGATCACGGTGATGCTCCGGGCGGAGGCGCGCTTGAGCGCGTCCACCATGATGAGCTGCTCCATGATCCACTGGTTGATCGGGCTGGTGTGGCTCTGCATCAGGAAGCAGTCGGCGCCGCGGGCCGACTCCTCGAACCGCACGTAGATCTCGCCGTTGGCGAAGTCGAAAGCCCGGGTGGGCACGAGCTCGACCCCCAGCTCGTGTGCCACCGCCTCCGCCAGATCGGGGTGGGCGCGGCCGGAGAAGAGCATCAGCTTCTTCTCACCGGTCGTCTTGATCCCGGTCACTGCACCGTCTCCTTGGTGTTCGACTGGTGTTCGGCACAGCGCCGCCCAGTGTCGGACGGGCTGGCGGAATTGTGTGCACCACACACGGTACGCCCCATCCGGCGCACCTGTGCACCTCACGTCCGGCCGATGAGACGACCCTCACTCAGTCCTGTGCGCCGGGCTCCTCGCCCTGCTGCTGTGCGCGTTCGGCCGCCTGCGCAGCGGCACTGCCAGGGCGCTTGCGGGCCACCCAGCCCTCGATGTTGCGCTGCTGGCCGCGGGCGACGGCCAGCGAACCGGAGGGCACGTCCTTGGTGATCACCGAGCCGGCCGCGGTGTAGACGCCGTCGCCGATCACCCGGGGGGCGACGAACATGTTGTCCGCGCCGGTCTTGCAGTAACTGCCGATGACGGTGTGGTGCTTGTGCTCGCCGTCGTAGTTCACGAAGACGGTGGCGGCGCCGATGTTGGTGTGGTCGCCGATGGTCGCGTCGCCCACGTAGCTCAGGTGCGGCACCTTGGTGCCCTCGCCGATGGAGGCGTTCTTCATCTCGACGTACGTGCCCGCCTTGGCCTTCGCGCCCAGCTTCGCGCCCGGCCGCAGGTAGGCGTACGGGCCGACGGACGCCCCGGCGCCGATCTCGGCGTGGTCGGCGACCGCGTGGGTGACCCTCGCACCCGGCCCCACCGACGTGTCGGTGAGCGTGCACTCCGGGCCGACCTCGGCGCCCGCCGCGATGCTGGTGGCGCCCAGCAGTTGCGTGTTGGGGTGCACCAGCGCGTCGGGCTCCAGGGTGACGGTGACGTCGATCCAGGTGCTGGCGGGGTCCACGACGGTGGCCCCGGCGCGCATGGCCGCCTCCAGCAGGCGGTCGTTGAGCGCCCGGCGGGCCCGCGCGAGCTGCACCCGGTCGTTGACCCCGGCGATCTCGTGGTGGTCCGCGGCGACGTAGGCGCCGACCCGGTGGCCGGCGTCGCGCAGGATCGCCAGGGTGTCGGTGAGGTATTCCTCACCCTGCGCGTTGTCGGTGGTGAGCTTGCCCAGCGCCTCCGCGAGCAGCCGCCCGTCGTAGGCGTACACACCGGAGTTGATCTCCTTGACCGTGCGCAGCGCCTCGGTGGCGTCCTTCTGCTCGACGATCGCGGTGACCTGGCCGTCCGAGCCGCGCACGATCCGCCCGTAGCCGGTCGGGTCGGGCACCTGGGCGGTCAGCACGGTGACGGCGTTGCCCTCGGCGCGGTGCGCGGCGGTGAAGTCGGCCAGCGTCTCGGCGGTCAGCAGCGGCACGTCGCCGTAGGTCACCACCACGGTGCCGTCCACGGCGCCGCCGCCGCGGGTGAGTTCGGCCAGGCCCACGCGCACCGCGTGGCCGGTGCCGAGCTGCTCCTCCTGCACGGCGGTCAGCGCCTGCGGGTCCTGCTCGGCGAGGTGCGCGGTGACCTGCTCGCGCCCGTGGCCGACGACGACCACCAGGTGCTCGGGGTCCAGCGCGCGGGCTGCGGCGACGGCGTGCCCGATCAGCGAACGGCCGCAGATCGAGTGCAGGATCTTGGGGGTGGCCGACTTCATGCGGGTGCCCTCACCCGCGGCGAGGATGACGACGGCAGCCGGGCGGTTGGGGCTCACGCGGAGACTCCTCGGCTTGTGGGCTTCGGGTGGCGGACAACCGCAGCTTACCGAGGGGTGGGGGACTTCTCCCGATCCGCTCCGCCGCCAGGACTCGAACCCGGACTTAAGGCACCAAAAGCCCCAGTGCTGCCAATTACACCACGGCGGATCAACTCGACGCGGCAGCCCCGCAGTCGGGGCCCACCGGGCCGTACCGCACCCATCATGCCGTACGACACGGGGTGGACGCGACGCCGTTGTGGGGTAAAGATCCATTCTCAGGACCCCGCGAGGGAAGGTAACCCTTACCCGACCGGTCCTGTCGCCCGCCGGGCGCCGCTGCAATACTTACGGCGGCGTAGGTTGTGCGGCACGCGGCCCCCGCGCCGTGCAAGCGACTTTCCGACAACCTCTCCCACCAGCCCCTTTCAGTCCCCCTCCTCTGCACAAGGGACGCATATGACCACACAGACGGACGTGATCACCGAGGCCCGGGAACCCGGGCCCGCAGGACAGGGATCGCCGCTGCCCAGTGCCACCCGCGGCGGCGAGAGCAAGCGGTCCATCGAGCAGATCACCCTGCTGCTCTTCATCTGCATCCCCTTCGTGGCGCTCGCCGCGGCGGTCCCCCTGGCGTGGGGACGGGGGATGAGCTGGCTGGACGTCGGGCTGATGGTCGTCATGTACTTCCTCGGCTGCCACGGCATCACCATCGGCTTCCACCGGCACTTCACCCACGGCTCGTTCAAGGCCAAGCGCCCGCTGAAGGTGGCGCTGGCCATCGCCGGCTCGATGGCCGTCGAGGGCCCGATCGTGCGCTGGGTCGCCGACCACCGCCGGCACCACAGGTTCAGCGACGCCGAGGGCGACCCGCACAGCCCGTGGCGGTACGGCGAGACCGTCCCCGCGCTGCTCAAGGGCCTGTGGTGGGCGCACATGGGCTGGCTCTTCGACGAGGAGCAGACCCCGCAGCAGAAGTACGCGCCCGACCTGATCAAGGACCCGGCGATCCGCCGGATCTCCCGCGACTTCTGGCTGTGGACGGCGATCTCGCTGCTGCTGCCGCCGCTGGTCGGCGGGCTGGCCACCATGTCGTGGTACGGCGCGTTCACCGCGTTCTTCTGGGGGTCACTCGTCCGGGTGGCTCTGCTGCACCACGTCACCTGGTCGATCAACTCCATCTGCCACGCGGTCGGCAAGCGCCCGTTCAAGTCCCGCGACCGCTCGGGCAACGTGTGGTGGCTGGCCGTGCTGTCCTGCGGCGAGTCGTGGCACAACCTGCACCACGCCGACCCCACCTCCGCCCGGCACGGCGTGCTGCGCGGCCAGGTCGACTCCAGCGCCCGGCTGATCCGGTGGTTCGAACTCGCCGGCTGGGCCTCCGACGTCCGATGGCCGGACGCCGCCAGGATCGCCGCCCGCCGCCAGGAGCCGGACCGCCAGGACGTCGACGCAGCGGCATGATGACCAGGTGAGCGACGGCGAGGACGGAAGAACGGCCCGGCACCCGGGTGCGGCGGCGGGGGCACGGCGCGCCCGGCGGGTGCGGATGACCGCGAAGGAGCGGCGCGAGCAGCTCCTCAGCGTGGGTCGGACGCTCTTCGCCGAACGGGGGTACGAGGGCACCTCGGTGGAGGAGATCGCGCACCAGGCGGGGGTCTCCAAGCCGGTCGTCTACGAGCACTTCGGCGGCAAGGAGGGGCTGTACGCGGTCGTGGTCGACCGCGAGATGCGCCGCCTGCTCGACATGGTGACCGGCGCCCTCACCGGCGGGCACCCCCGCGAACTCCTGGAACAGGCCGCGTTCGCCCTGCTCGACTACATCGAGCAGCACACCGACGGGTTCCGGGTGCTGGTCCGGGACTCCCCCGTCGCGCAGTCCACCGGCACCTTCGCCTCCCTGATCAGCGACATCGCCACGCAGGTGGAGGACATCCTCGGCCAGGAGTTCGACCAGCGCGGCTTCGACCCCAGCCTCGCCCCGCTGTACGCGCAGGCCCTGGTCGGCATGGTCGCGCTGACCGGCCAGTGGTGGCTGGACGCGCGCCGCCCGCCGAAGGCCGAGGTGGCCGCGCACCTGGTGAACCTCAGCTGGAACGGCCTGTCCGGCCTGGAGCAGCGGCCGCGGCTGATCGGCCACCGCAAGAGCTGACCGCCCGCCGGTCCGGGCGGCGCGCACGGGCGGGCGGCGCCGTCAGCCGACGGTGCCGCCCGCCCGTGCGCGCGGTCCACGTGTCAGGGCGTGTCCCGCGTGCTCTGTGTTCCCGGGTGCTCTGTGTTCCCGGGTTCCCCGCGCTCCCCCGGGTTCCGCGCGTTCCCCCGCTACCAGAGGCGGCGGGCCCCCGCCGACGGGGAGATGGCGAAGTGCCGCGACTGCGGGAGCGCCGCCGCCACCGCGTCGGTGACCCGCTCAAGGTCGCCCGCTTCGAGCAGCACGATCGCCGAGCCGCCGAAGCCGCCGCCGGTCATCCGGGCGCCGAGCGCGCCCGCGGCCAGCGCGGTGTCCACCACGAGGTCGAGTTCCGGGCAGGAGACCTGGAAGTCGTCGCGCAGCGAGACATGGCCGGCGGTGAGCACCGGGCCGATCTCGCGCACCCGGCCGGCGTCGCACAGCGCGAGCACCTCCTCGACCCGCTGGTTCTCGGTGACCACGTGCCGGGTCAGCCGGCGCAGCCGGTCGTCGGGCAGCGCCGCGAGCGCGTCGGCCAGGCCCTCGAAGGGCACGTCGCGCAGCGCGGGCAGGCCGAGCGCCGCGGCGGCGGCCTCGCACCCGGCGCGGCGCTCGCCGTAGGCGCCGTCGGCGTGCGCGTGCTTGACGCGCGTGTCCACCGCCACCATGGCCAGGCCCGCGGCAGCCAGGTCCAGCGGCACCTGCCGCTGGCCGAGGCCGCGCACGTCCAGGTGGAGCGCGTGGCCGTCGGTGCAGCAGGCCGAGGCGGTTTGGTCCATCACGCCGACGGGCGCGCCCACGTAGGTGTTCTCCGAGGACTGGCACAGCAGCGCCAGGTCCTGCCGGGACATGCCCCGCACCCCGTGCAGTTCGGTGAGCGCCAGGGCGGTGACGACCTGGAGCGCCGCGGAGGAGGACAGGCCGCCGCCGACCGGGACGTTGCTGTCGTAGAGCAGGTCGGCGCCGCCGACGTCGTGGCCGGCCTGGCGCAGCGACCACAGCACGGCGGCCGGGTAGCGGACCCAGCCGGGGGTGGTGCCGGGGGCGAGGTCGGCGACGGCGAGTTCGACGACGCCGTCCTCCATGTCCGCCGAGCGCAGCCGCAGCAGGCCGTCGTCGCGGCGGGCGACCGCGGCGCGGGTGATGTGCGGCAGCGCGAACGGCATGGCGAGGCCGTCGTTGTAGTCGGTGTGCTCGCCGATCAGGTTGACCCGGCCGGGCGCCGCCCACCCGCCTTCGGGGGCGCGCCCGAAGGTGTCCTTGAACGCGGCCTCGAACGCGGCGGCGTCCGGCAGTGCGGAGTCGGTCATCGTATGTCGCCCTCCCCGAGCGATTGAGCGAAGTTCCATGCGTCGCGGACGATGCCGGCCAGGTCGGCGCGGCTCGGCTGCCAGCCCAGGCGCTCGCGGGCGCGGTCGGCCGAGGCGACCAGCACCGCCGGGTCGCCGGGGCGGCGCGGCTGCGAGACGGCCGGGATCGGGTGGCCGGTGACCTGGCGGACGGTCTCGATGACCTCGCGGACGGAGAACCCGTTGCCGTTGCCGAGGTTGCAGATCAGGTGCTCGCCGGCCGGTGCCTTGTCCAGCGCCAGCAGGTGGGCCTCGGCGAGGTCGGCGACGTGGATGTAGTCGCGCAGGCAGGTGCCGTCGGGCGTCGGGTAGTCCTCGCCGTAGATGGCGACGGACTCGCGGCGACCCTGGGCGACCTGGAGCACCAGCGGGATGAGGTGCGACTCGGGGTCGTGGCGCTCGCCCTGCCGGCCGTAGGCGCCGGCCACGTTGAAGTACCGCAGCGAGACCGCGGACAGCCCGTGGGCGGCGCACTCACCGGTGATCATGTGGTCGACGGCGAGCTTGGTGGCGCCGTAGGGGTTGGTCGGGGCGGTCGGCGCGTCCTCGGTGATCGGCACCGTCTGCGGCTCGCCGTAGGTGGCGGCGGTGGAGGAGAAGACGAGCTTGCGGACCCCGGCGGTGCGCATGGCGGCGAGCAGTTCGAGGGTGCCGGCCACGTTGTTGCGCCAGTACTTCTCCGGGTTGGCGACGGACTCGCCGACCTGGGAGGAGGCGGCGAAGTGCAGCACCGCGTCATAGGAGCCGTCGAGCACCTTGCCCGCGTCCTGGATGCGGCCCTCGACGAACTCCGCTCCCTGCGGCACGCCCTCGCGTACGCCGGTGGACAGGTCGTCCAGCACCGTCACCTGGTGGCCGGCGTCGAGCAGGTAGGCGCCCACGACCCCGCCGACGTAGCCGGCGCCTCCGGTGACCAGCAGCTTCTTGGGGCGCGGGGTCCCGGTGGATTCGGTCACTTGGTGGCCACCTCTCGCAGTCGCTGGGCCGCGGCCTCCGGCGGCACGTCGTTGACGAACGCGCTCATGCCGGACTCGGAGCCCGCCAGGAACTTCAGCTTGCCCGAAGTCCGCCGGATGGTGAAAAGCTCCAGGTGGAGCGCGAACTCCCGGCGGTCGGGCGCGCTGAACGGCGCCTGGTGCCAGCCGGCGATGTACGGGGTGGGCGGCTGGTCGGGGCCGAAGATCCGGTCGAAGCGGCGCAGCAGCTCCAGGTACACGTACGGGAACTCCGCGCGCGCGTCCTCCTCGAGGCCGAGCAGGTCCGGCACCCGGCGGTTGGGGTAGAGGTGCACCTCGTACGGCCAGTGCGCCGCGTAGGGGACGAAGGCCGTCCAGTGCTCGCCGGCCAGCACGATCCGGCTGCCGTCGGCCCGCTCGTCGGCGAGCACGTCGTCGAAGAGGTTGCGGCCGGTCTCGGCGCGGTGCTCGGCCAGCGAGCGCAGCATGAGCGCGGTGCGCGGGGTGACGGACGGGTAGCCGTAGATCTGCCCGTGCGGGTGGGCGAGGGTGACGCCTATCTCCTCGCCGCGGTTCTCGAACGGGAAGACCTGCTCGACGCCGGGGTGCTGGGACAGGTCGCTGGTGCGGTCGGTCCACGCGTCGAGCACCAGGCGGGCGGCCTCGGGGGTGAGCTTGGAGAACGACGAGTCGTGGTCGGAGGTGAAGCACACCACCTCGCAGCGGCCCTTGTCGCCGGCGAGCGACGGGAAGCGGTTCTCGAAGACCGCGACCTCGTAGTCGCTGTCGGGGATCTCGGTCTGCCGTCCCTCGCGCGAGGGGCACAGCGGGCACTGGTCGGCCGGCGGGTGGTACGTGCGGCCCTGCCGGTGCGAGGCGATAGCCACGGTGTCGCCGAGCAGCCGGTCGAACCGGGTCTCGGAGGTGGTGGCCACCGGGTCGAGCGGGCGGTGGTCGACGGCGTCGCGGACCACGGCGTCGGTCGAGTCGTAATAGATCAGCTCACGGCCGTCCGCGAGCCTGGTCGACGTCTTCTTCACCTACGGCACCTCTTGCCACGATCACTCAACGCTTCCAACAGAACCGAACACAATGAATCACAACACAACAGCACAGTCAATGCCAGGGGCCGATGAACTCACACAGGTTCGTCTTCATGGGCGCGTGGGCTCGGGGCGGGGCACCGCGGGGCACAACCAAACAAAGCCGAACAGATCACGACGCAAAACGGCGAAACGACCGACGGGCAGGGGGCGTTCGACGCCGGTCCGTACGGGTTTCCGGGCGTGACGGGCTGCGCGGGCGTTCTGCGTGCGGGCCTTTCGGGTACGGGAGCTGCGGGCGCCGGTGCTCAGGCGCCGGGCGCGCTCAACGCGCGGGGTCGTCCGCCGCGCGCTCCAGCAGCCCGGTCCGCGCCGCCAGCGCCGCCGCCTCCAGCCGGGAGCCCACGCCCAGCTTCATCAGCACCCGCTGCACATGCGTGCGGGCGGTGCTCGGCGCGATCCGCATGCCCGCCGCGATCACCCGGGTGTCCTCGCCCTCGGCGACGCGCACCAGCACCTCGACCTCGCGCGGGGTGAGCATCTCCAGCAGCCGGGCGCCCTCGTCGTCGGGCTGCCGGGCCGGGTTGAGCAGTTCGGCGAACGCGCCCTGGAGCAGCTGCTGCGCCACCGCCACCTCGCCGGTCCTGGCCTTGGCCATGGCCCGCTCGACGCCCTCGATCCGCTCGTCGTGCCGGACGTAGCCGGACGCGCCGGCGGCGAAGGCCGCGGCGATGCCGCGCGGGTCGGGCACCGGGCCCAGCACCACCACGGCCACCGTCGGCCGCTCCCGCTTGATCCGCGCGACCGTGTCGAAGGCACCCGGCTCCGCGGGCGCCGCGGTGCCGAACAGGCAGACCTCGGGCGTCCTGCTGAGCACCAGGTCGGCAGCGCCCGCGGCCGGCGCCGCGGCGGCCAGCACGCGGTGCCCGCGCAGCCTCAGCGCCGAGGCCAGCGCCTCGGCCAGCAGCCGGTGGTCGTCGACCACGACGAGCCGTACACCCATCTCGGGTCTCCCCCATCCCCCGCGGCCCCCACGGCCGCCGGTACCGGTCCCCAGTCCATACCGCGACCGGGCCGGTCCCAACCGCACCCCGTGGTGCGGAAGCACGGGCCGCCGCGGGAACACCCGGTCGGCCGGCGCGCCCGGACGAGCCGGGCGCGCGTCGGTCAGCTGTACGTCACCAGGTATTTCTGGCCGGACTCGCCGGCGTAGACGGTCTTCGAGGCGAGGTAGAGGACGCCGTCGTGCCACACCAGGTAGCGGGAGTCGCCGACGGACTCCAGCCGCTGGTAGGCGTCGCTGCCGAGCGTGGCGTAGGTGCTGATCGCGCCGCTCGACGGGTCGAGGGTGACGAGCCGGCCCGCCTTGTCGTACTGCGGCTCCTCGTAGCCGAGGACCTTGCCGTCCTGGAAGCCGATGCCGGTGATGTCGTAGTTGCCGGTCGGCTTGGCGGCCCACTTCTGCTTGCCGTCCGACAGGTTGAACGCCGCGATGCCGCTGAGCACGTTGCCGGAGCCGGAGGTGGCGCCGTCGAGCGTCAGGTAGACGGTGTCCTTGTCGACGAGCACGTTGTGCACGGACTGCACCTCGATGCCGTCGTCGTCGACGTGGTACTTCTTCGTGCCGAGCGAGACCCGCGACTGGAGCTTGCCGTCGACGAGCGAGGCCACGTCGGTGTAGGTGGTGTCCTCGGTGCCGAGCAGCACCACCACCGGGTCGGTGGAGACGACCGCGCTCACCCGCAGCCCGTCGGGCGCGTTCCAGGTCCACTTCGGGGCGCCGGACTTGGCCGGGTCGACGACCTGCACCTTGTACGCGGCGTCGTAGTCGCAGTCGAGGACCGCGACGAACTGCGCGCCGCCGGCGTACCCGGAGTCGCGGCAGTTGTCGCCGCTGTCGCCGTCGCCGGCCTGCCACAGCTTCGTCTGGTCGCTGAGCTTGTAGCCGACGGAGCCCTCGCCCCAGGTGATGCCGACCGCGTCGCCGCTGACGGCCATCTCGGCGTAGGTGAACGTCGAGGTGGTGCCGGGCAGCGTCGCCGTCCAGAGCGACTTGCCGGTGGCGAGGTCGATCGCCATGATCTTGTCGCACTTGGCGCCGTACTGGATGGCGGTCATGTCCTGGTAGGAGTCACGCGCCGCGGTGCAGTCCGAGCCGCCCGCCGCGGGGATCGTCCACGCCTGGGCGCCGGTGGTGGCGTCGTAGCCGACCACCTTGCCGATCTGGTTCTTCACCACGTACTTGTCGGTGAACCAGATGCCCAGCGAGTCCTTGAGGTTGTCCTTCTCCGCGACGGTGTCGGCGTCCTTGTCCCACTTGAAGTCCAGTTCGGACTTGTGCGCCGCGGTGGTCGGACCGCCGCTGGGGCCGCTGGAACTGGCCTGCGGGTCCGGGTTGTCCTTGCCGCCGCCCCTGGTCGCGAGGTACACGCCGCCGCCGATCACCAGCACCGCGGCCACCACGGCCGCCACGATGACGAACAGCTTGTTCTTCGACCCGCCGGTGCCGGGGCCGCCCGGCTGCATGCCGTACGGGGGCTGCCCGCCGTAGGGCTGCTGGCCGTACTGCGGCGGCGGGGCCTGCTGCGGGTAGCCGTACGGGCCCGGCGGGGGCTGCTGGCCGTAGCCGGGCTGGCCGGGCGGGGGCTGCTGGCCGTAACCGGGCTGGCCGTAGCCCTGGCCGGCGGCGGGCTGCTGCGGCGGCGGGCCGGGGTAGCCGTAGCCCGGGGCGGGCGCCGCCGGGGGCGGCGGGGGCGGGGGTTGAGGCGCCTGCTGCTGGGGGAACGCGGGCTGGGTCGGCGCCGCGTACGGGTTCTGGCCCGGGGGCGGCGGCGACGCGTAGGGGTTGTCCGGCTGCGAAGGGGGCGGCGGCACTGCCCCGCCGGAACTCCCGTACGGGGGCGGGTTGCCGGGGGGCGGGGGCGGCTGCGACATCAGCAGGTCCTTCTTCGGGCCGGGCGAAAGGGCGTGCGGGCTGCGGGCGTGCGGGGCGCGAAGCGCGGGCCATCCGCTCCGGTGCGGTCCGGACGGACACGGCGGCGACGGCCGCGGTCCGGGCGGACGCACTTCGGGCGAATGCGCTTCGGAGGAGCGGAAACTCTTTCTATCACCCGGCCCACTTGACGCCGCGGGCCGCCGCTGTTCCGTTATCAGCCCGCTACACGTCCCCCACCGATGCGGCAACTCCGGCCCGCTCCCGGGCACCCCGCGCGCCCGGCTACGCGTCCTCGGCCAGCTCCAGCCAGCGCGTCTCCAGGTCCTCCCGCTCCTCGCGCAGCGCGCGCAGTTCCGCGTCGAGCGCGGCGACCTTCTCGAAGTCGGTGGCGTGCTCGGCGATCTGGGCGTGCAGTTCGCCCTCGCGCTCGCCGACCTTGTCCAACCGCCGCTCCACGCGCTGGAGTTCCTTCTTCGCCGCGCGGGTGTCGCGGGCGGTGGCGCCCGCACCGGCGGCCGCGCCGGAACCGGCGGCGGCACCCGGCGCCGAACCGGCGCCGCCCGAGGGCCGGTTCGCCTGCTTCTGCCCGGCGGGCGGCGGCGCCGCGGCCGCCAGCAGGGCCTGCCGACGCTCCAGGTACTCGTCCACACCGCGCGGCAGCATCCGCAGCGTACGGTCGCCGAGCAGCGCGAACACCCGGTCGGTGGTGCGCTCCAGGAAGTACCGGTCGTGGCTGATCACCAGCATCGAGCCGGGCCAGCCGTCGAGCAGGTCCTCCAGCTGGGTCAGCGTCTCGATGTCGAGGTCGTTGGTCGGCTCGTCGAGGAAGAGCACGTTCGGCTCGTCCATCAGCAGCCGCAGGATCTGCAGCCGGCGCCGTTCACCGCCGGACAGGTCGCCGACCGGCGTCCACTGCTTCTCCTTGCCGAAGCCGAACCGCTCGCACAGCTGGCCCGCGGTCATCTCCCGGCCCTTGCCGAGGTCGACCCGCTGCCGTACCGACTCCACCGACTGCAGCACCCGCTGCGCGGGGTCGAGTTCGGCCACCTCCTGGGAGAGGTAGGCGAGTTTGACGGTGCGGCCCACCACGACCCGGCCGCGGGCCGGCTGCCGCTCACCGTCGCTGGCCGCCGCCTCGGCAAGGGCGCGCAGCAGCGAGGTCTTGCCCGCGCCGTTCACCCCGACCAGGCCGATCCGGTCGCCCGGACCGAGCTGCCAGGTGATGTGCTCCAGCAGCGTCTTGGGGCCCGCGGTGATCGTCGCGTCCTCCAGCTCGAACACGGTCTTGCCGAGCCGGGAGTTGGCGAACCGCATCAGCTCGGCGCTGTCGCGCGGCGGCGGCACGTCCTCGATCAGCGCGTTGGCCGCCTCGATCCTGAACCGCGGCTTGGAGGTGCGCGCGGGGGCGCCGCGGCGCAGCCACGCCAGCTCCTTGCGCATCAGGTTCTGCCGCTTGGCCTCCTCGGTCGCGGCGATCCGCTCCCGCTCGGCGCGCGCGAACACGTAGTCGCTGTAGCCGCCCTCGTACTCGTAGACGCTGCCGCGCTGCACGTCCCACATCCGGGTGCAGACCTGGTCCAGGAACCAGCGGTCGTGGGTGACGCAGACCAGTGCGGCGCGGCGGGCCCGCAGGTGGCCGGCGAGCCACGCGATGCCCTCCACGTCCAGGTGGTTGGTGGGCTCGTCGAGGACGATCAGGTCCTGCTCGCCGATGAGCAGCTTCGCCAGGGCGATCCGGCGCCGCTCGCCGCCGGACAGCGGGCCGATCACGGTGTCCAGGCCGTCCTGGAAGCCGGGCAGGTCCAGCGCGCCGAACAGTCCGGTGAGCACGTCCCTGATCCGCGCGTCCCCGGCCCAGTCGTGGTCCGGGCGGTCCCCGACGATCTCCTGGCGCACGGTCGCGGCCGGGTCCAGCGAGTCGTTCTGCGTGAGCACGCCCAGCCGCAGGCCGCCCTGCTGCGTCACGCGCCCCGAGTCCGGGTCCTCCAGGCGCGCCAGCATGCGCACCAGCGTCGTCTTCCCGTCGCCATTGCGGCCGACCACCCCGATCCGGTCCCCCTCGGAGACCCCGAGCGACACCCCTTCGAGCAGCATGCGCGTCCCGTAGGTCTTGCTGACGCTTTCGACATTGACGAGGTTGACGGCCACGGACGGCTCTTCCTTGGGGGACGGTACGGGGGGTCTATGGGTGCGGGGCGGTGAGAGGCGGGGGTTACGGGGGGGTCTATGGGTGCGGGGGGCTCAGAGGCGGGGGATGCGAGGGTCTATGGGTGCGGGGACAGCGGAGTCAAGGGTAATGCGGGTGAGGGGCATGCCCCCGGGCCGGTCACGGGAGGACGGTGGCGCCCGGAGCCGGAGCGGCGGCGATCCGCGCGGACGTGCCGAGCGCGTCGGCGATCTTCACCGCGCCCGCCTCGTCCGCGGCGAGGAAGGCCACGGTCGGCCCGGACCCGGAGACGATCCCGGCCAGCGCCCCGGCCCCGCGCCCTGCGGCGATCGTGTCGGCCAGTGCCGGACGCAGGGACAGCGCCGCGTCCTGGAGGTCGTTGACCAGCACCCGGGCGAGAGCGTGCGGGTCCCCCGCGGCCAGCGCGGCCACGAGTGCCGGGTCCACGGCGGGCTCGGCCACCTCGCCGGCCAGGTCCCCGCTGCCGCCCGCCCGGCGCAGCCGGTCGCACTCCCGGTACACCTCGGGCGTCGACAGCCCGCCGTCGGCCAGCGCGAACACCCAGTGGAACGTCCCGCTGACCTCCAGCGCGGTCAGCCGCTCCCCGCGCCCGACCCCGAGCGCGGCGCCGCCGAGCAGCGGGAACGGCACGTCGCTGCCGAGTTCCCCCGCGATCCGCAGCAGCTGCGGGGTCGGCGTGTCCAGCCCCCACAGCGCGTCGCAGGCCAGCAGCGCGCCCGCCCCGTCGGCGCTGCCCCCGGCCATCCCCCCGGCCACCGGGATGTCCTTGGCGATGTGCAGATGGACGTCCGGCTCGATGCCGTGCAGCTCGGCGAGCGCGATCGCGGCCCGCGCGGCGAGGTTCGTACGGTCCAGCGGGATGCCCTCGACGTCCCGCCCCTGCGCGGTGACCGTCAGCCCGTCCGCGGGCGCGGCGGTCACCTCGTCGTACAGGCCCACCGCGAGGAACACGTTCGCCAGGTCATGGAAGCCGTCCGGCCGCCGCCCGCCGACGGCGAGCTGCACGTTGACCTTGGCGGGCACACGGACGGTCACGGCGGTCACGATCAGATTCTCCTCGGTTCGTACGACATTCGAAGTTCGCGTCGGGCGGGGCGGGTCGGGTCGGGTCCGGGGCAGGTCCGGGGGCGCGGGGCCGTCACACCGCGCGGTGCTCGGCGATCGCCGCGAACTCCTCCACCGTCAGCGCCTCGCCGCGCGCCTGCGGCGGCACCCCCGCGGCGACCAGGGCCGCCTCCGCGGCCGCCGCCGACCCGGCCCACCCGGACAGCGCGGCCCGCAGCGTCTTGCGGCGCTGCGCGAAGGCCGCGTCCACCACGGCGAACACCTCCGCCCGGGTCGCCGTGGTCTTCGGCGGGTCGCGCCGCACCAGGGACACCAGGCCGGAGTCGACGTTCGGCGCGGGCCAGAAGACGTTGCGCCCGATCGAGCCCGCGCGCCGTACCTCCGCGTACCAGTTCGCCTTCACCGACGGCACCCCGTACACCTTGTTGCCGGGCGTCGCCGCGAGCCGGTCGGCGACCTCGGCCTGCACCATCACCAGCGTCCTGCGGATGCTCGGGAAGGTGGCGAGCATGTGCAGCAGCACCGGCACCGCCACGTTGTAGGGGAGGTTCGCCACCAGCGCGGTCGGCGGCGGGCCGGGCAGCTCGGCGAGGGCCATCGCGTCGCTGTGCACCAGCGTGAAGTCCCCGGCCCGCGCCGGCAGCCGCGCGGCGACGGTCGCGGGCAGCGCGCCCGCCAGCACGTCATCGATCTCGACGGCGGTGACCTTGCCCGCGGTCTCCAGCAGTGCCAGCGTGAGCGACCCGAGCCCCGGCCCGACCTCCGCCACCACGTCGTCCGGCCCGACCTCCGCGGTGCGCACGATCCGCCGTACGGTGTTCGCGTCGATCACGAAGTTCTGGCCGCGCTGCTTGGTCGGCCGCACCCCCAGCGCGGTGGCCAGCGCGCGCACGTCGGCCGGTCCGAGCAGGGCGCCGGGCGCTTCGGGGTCTGTCGTACTCACACCCGCAAGGCTATCCGCAGCCGTCAGTACCCGAAGACCCGCGCCGTGTTCCGGGCCACCGCCGCCGCCACCGTGTCCTCGTCCTCGCCCCTGGCCGCGGCCATCGCGCGCAGGGTGACCGGGATCAGGTAGGGCGCGTTGGGCCGCCCGCGGTGCGGCACCGGGGTGAGGAACGGCGCGTCGGTCTCCACCAGCAGCAGGTCCAGCGGTGCGGCGGCCACCGCGTCCCGCAGGTTCTGCGCCGACTTGTAGCTGACGTTCCCGGCGAAGGACATGTAGTAGCCGCGCTCGGCGCACAGCCGCGCCATGGCCGCGTCGCCGGAGAAGCAGTGGAAGAGCACCGTGTCGGGGGCGCCCTCCTCCTGGAGGATGCGCAGTACGTCGTCGTGCGCCTCCCGGTCGTGGATGACCAGCGCCTTGCGGTGCCGTTTGGCGATCGCGATGTGCCGGCGGAAGGAGTGCGCCTGGGCCTGCGCGCCGTCGGGCCCGGTGCGGAAGTAGTCGAGCCCGGTCTCGCCCACGCCCCGCACCTGCGGCAGCGCGGCCAGGGTGTCGATCTCGTCGAGCGCCGCTTCCAGGGCCGCCGTCCCGCCCGGCTCCCGGTCGCCCTGGCGCGACCAGTGGTCGGGGTCGCCGTGCACGATCCGGGGCGCCTCGTTGGGGTGCAGCGCCACCGCCGCCCAGATCTGCTCGTACTGCGCCGCGGTGCGCGCCGCCCAGCGCGAGCCCTCCAGGTCGCAGCCGACCTGGATCAGGGTCCGCACCCCTACCGCGGCGGCCGCCTCGAGTGCCTCCTCCACGGTGCCCGACTGCATGTCCAGGTGCGTGTGGGAGTCGGCGACCGGGACGCGCAGCGGCTCGGGGGCGGGCGCGGGCTCGGCGTTGTTCTTCGTCGGCATGCGTCCGATCCTAGGGAGCCGCGCGGCGGGCGGTCCGCGGCGGGGCGGCGTGCCCGCGGTGCAGCAGCGCGAGCAGCGACCAGTGGCGTACGTGCGGTGCGGCGGGCGGCTGCTCCTGCTTCGCTTGCGGGTGCGCGGCGCCCGGCGTGTGCGGGGCGCTCGACGTGTGCGGGACGCTCGACGAGCGCGCGGAGCTCGGCGTGTGCGTGTGCGCGTGCGCGTGCCAGCGCGACACCGCCTCGTCGACCTGGCCGGCGCGCATGATGCGCACCAGGTGGCCGCCGCAGTTCCCGCAGCTGGGCCGGGTCAGCGGCGAGGGGACCGCGGCGCCGTCGGCCAGGTACGTCACGTAGGGGCGGCCCGAGGTGTCGACATGGTGCTCGATCTCGTACGCCTGCTCCCAGCCGTGCCCGCAGCGCATGCACGCGAAGGAGTACGCCTCCCTGACGTTGGCCGGGTCCGTGCGCCCGGCAGCCCACCCGGCCGTACGCCCGTCTGCGGGCCCGCTTCCGATTCCGCTTCCGATTCCGCTTCCGCTTCCGCCGGTGTCGCTCATGGCCACTCCTGGGCCCGCCGGACACCCTGCCCGACCGGGACTTCCCACCTACCAGCGAACGCCCGGCCGGGCCCGACCGCAGCACTCCGAGACGAGACTTGGGTCAGATTTGGCGTGTTTGTGGGAGATCGGCGGGGTCGTCTTGCCCGGCCCTTCGTGTCAGCCGGGCCGCACGCCGGGTAAGCGCCGTATACGTCACCGGCGTGCTCGTACCCGCAGGTTCTTTAAGAGGCGGACCCGTGTCCGCGGGTTCTTTAAGGAGGCGGGCTCGTATCCGCAGGTTCTTTAAGGAGGCGGACTCCGCCCGCCTTCACGTCTTCGCGTGCTTGGCCGCCACCACCGCGTCGAACACGTCCCGCTTCGGCACGCCCGCCTCCACGGCGACCGCCGCGATCGCCTCCTTGCGGCGCTCCCCGGCCGCCTCCCTGGCCGCGACCCGCCGTACGAGCTCTTCGGGTGCCACGTCGCCCGGTTCCGGGGCGGGGGCGCCCTCGACCACCACGGTGATCTCGCCCCTCACCCGTTCGGCGGCCCAGCGCGCCAGCTCCGCGAGCGGGCCGCGCCGCACCTCCTCGTACGTCTTGGTCAGCTCCCGGCACACCGCGGCGCGCCGCTCGGCGCCGAACACCTCCGCCATGGCCGCCAGGGTGTCGTCGATCCGGTGCGGCGCCTCGAAGTACACGAGCGTGCGGCGGTCGGCCGCGACCTCCTTGAGCCTGGCCAGCCGCTCCCCCGGCTTGCGCGGCAGGAAGCCCTCGAAGCAGAACCGGTCCACCGGCAGGCCCGAGACCGCCAGCGCGGTCAGCACCGCCGACGGCCCCGGCACCGCCGTCACCCGCACCCCGCGCTCCACGGCGGCGGCCACCAGCCGGTAGCCCGGGTCGGACACCGACGGCATGCCCGCGTCCGTCACCAGCACCACCCGCGCACCACCCTCCAGCGCGTCGGCCAGTTCGCCGGTACGGGCCGCCTCGTTCCCCTCGAAGTACGACACCACGCGGCCGGCCGGTTCCACGCCGAGCGCCTGGGTCAGCCGGCGCAGCCGCCGGGTGTCCTCGGCCGCCACGACGTCGGCCGCGGCGAGTTCGGCGGCCAGCCGGGGCGGGGCGTCCGCGACGTCGCCGATCGGCGTGCCGGCCAGGACCAGGAGGCCCTGCCCGGGGGCGGCCTCGGGCCGGACGACGGGGTGGGCCGGGCCTTCGGACGGGTCTTCGGCCCGGTCTTCGGACGGGCCTTCGGAGGGATCTTGGGACGAATCTTCGGAGGAGCTGGTCACGGACCGAGTCTAGGTGCGGCCTCGTACGCGGCCCGGCCCGCCGGCCCGCCCCGCGGACCCGGCAGACGGACCGGCGCGCGGATCACGCACACGGATCGCGCGCTCGGATTACCGGACAAAGCCGCCTCCCGGTGCGTACAGCTCATCGCAATCTCAGACGCTTTCCCTACGATGGCCCGGTGACGAGTGAGACCGTGGCGCAGGACCGTGCGCAAAAGGGCGTCCGGGCAACGGCGGAGCCGAGCGCGTGGGCGCGGCGGCTGCGGGGGTTCGGGCACGTCGGAACGCCCCGGACCGACACCCGCGAGCGCCTGGTCCCCCCGTTCCCCGAACCCGGGACCAGGATCTGGCAACGGCTCGGGCTGAGCCCGCGCCTGGCCCACCTGGCGGCGAAGTGGTCCGGCTGGCTCGGCCCCCTCCTGGTCGCGGTCCTCGCCGGCGGCCTCCGCTTCTGGCACCTCGGCAGCCCGCGCGCAGTCGTCTTCGACGAGACGTACTACGCCAAGGACGGCTGGTCGATGATCAAGTACGGCTACGAGGGCACGTGGCCGGACGGCAAGGTCTCCAACCCGCAGATCCTCGCGCACCCGCAGGTCATCCCGCTGTCCAAGATCGGCAGCTATGTGGTGCACCCGCCCGCCGGCAAGTGGCTGATCGGCGCGGGCGAGTGGGTGTTCGGCCTGAACCCCTTCGGCTGGCGCTTCATGACGGCCGTGGTCGGCACCCTGGCGGTGCTCCTGCTCTGCCGGATCGGTCGGCGGCTGTTCCGTTCCACCGCGCTCGGCTGCATCGCGGGCACCTTGATGGCGGTCGACGGGCTCGAGTTCGTGATGAGCCGCACCGCGCTGCTCGACCTGTTCATCATGTTCTTCGCGCTGGCCGCGTTCGGCTGCCTGCTGGTCGACCGCGACTGGTCCCGCGCCCGCCTGGCCGCGGCCCTCCCGGTGGACGGTGACGGCTTCGCCGGGCCCGACGACGCCGTCGGCTCCCGCCAGGGCATGGGCTGGCGCCCCTGGCGCGTCGCCGCGGCCGTGCTCCTCGGCCTCGCCGCTTCCAGCAAGTGGAACGGCATGTACTTCCTCGCCTTCTTCATGATCCTCACGCTGCTGTGGGACGTCGGCTCACGGCGCGTCGCCGGCTCCCGCAGCCCGTACCTGGCCGTCCTGCGCAAGGACTTCGGCTGGTCGGTGCTCACGATGCTGCCGATCGCCGTGGTCACCTACCTGCTCACCTGGACCGGCTGGTTCCTGTCCAGCGACGGCTACGACCGGCACTGGGCCGACGGCCGCGGCGGACTCTGGTCCTTCATCCCGGCCCCGCTGCGCAGCCTGTGGCACTACGAGCACGACGTGTACAAGTTCAACGTCGGCCTGCACACCTACCACCCCTACCAGTCCAACCCCTGGAGCTGGCTGGTCCTGGGCCGGCCGGTCTCGTACTACTTCGAGTCCCCGAAGATCGGGCAGGACGGCTGCACCGCCACCGAAGGCTGCGCCCGCGAGATCCTCGCCCTCGGCACCCCGCTGCTGTGGTGGTCGGCCTGCTTCGCCCTCGTCTACCTGCTCTACCGCTGGATCGCCCGCCGCGACTGGCGCGCCGGCGCGATCCTCTGCGCCGCGGGCGCCGGCCTGCTCCCCTGGTTCCACTACCAGGACCGCACCATCTTCTACTTCTACGCCGTCGCCTTCGTGCCCTACCTCTGCCTCGCGGTCACCATGATGATCGGCGCCTTCCTCGGCCCACGCGAAGCCACCGAGACCAGACGCATGTGGGGCGCCGTCGGCGCCGGCACCCTCGTACTCCTCATCATCTGGAACTTCATCTACTTCTTCCCGATCTACACGGGCATGACGATCCCCTACCACTCCTGGCAGGCCAGGATGTGGCTGGACTCCTGGATCTGACCGGCATCAGGTCATGACCTCTTCTCCTTTGGTCCTCAAGTCATCTTGAGGACCAAAGGAGAAGAGGTGCTGAGGTGCTCAGCTGCCGAGGTGCTGAAGTGCCGAGGTGCTGCCCTACTCGTCCGCGAGGGCGTTCGTGAAACCGGGGTTGCTGGGCAGGATGCCGCCGTCCACCGGGAGGGTGACTCCGGTGATCCAGGAGGCGTCCCGCGACGCGAGGAACGCGACGGCCGCGGCGATGTCGGCCGGCTCACCGATCCGCCCCAGCGGATACACCTCCGCGGCCTTGGCGAGCGACGCCTCGCGCCCCGCCCACGCCGGGGTGCGGATCGTGCCGGGCGCCACGAGGTTGACCCGCACCCCGTCCGGCGCCGCATGCACCGCGAGGGTGCGGGTCAGTGACACCAGGCCGGCCTTGGCCGCGCTGTAGGAGTGGTTGCCGAAGTACGACAAGCCATTGACGGAACCGATGTTGACGATCGCGCCGCGCCGCCGGGGCGCGTTCATGAGGTGCGGAAGAGCGGCGCGCGAGCATCTCATCGCACCGCTGAGGGTGACATTGAGGTCGTGCTGCCACGACTCGTCAGTCTCAAGGGTGAAGTCATCATGGTGCTCACCGCACGAATAGGCGTTGTTCACCAGGACATCCAGGGTGCCGAACACGTCGACCGCGCGGGTGATCGCCGCGTCCACCGAGGCGCGTTCCGCGACGTCGCAGCGCACCGCCTCCGCCCGGCCGCCGTCCGCCCGGATCGCGGCGGCCGTACGCGACGCCGCCACGCCGTCCAGGTCGGCGATGAGCACCCCCGCTCCCTCGTCGGCGAATCTGCGCGCCGTCGCCTCACCGATGCCGCGAGCCGCCCCGGTCACCACCACGCCGTACCCGTCAAAGCGTCCAGTCACCCGTTCAGCGTAGGCACTGGCGAACCGCCCTGGCCAGAGCCTGGGCCCGGGGGTCCGCGGTGACGTTGCGCTGCAGCCCGTTGGTGACATACGCGAAGCCGATCCCGCTCTCCGGGTCCGCGAAACCGAGCGACCCTCCGCGCCCCGGGTGCCCGAACGACCCCGCGGCCAGCAGCGGCGAGGCTGGCCCGTGCAGCATGAAGCCCAGCCCGAAACGGGTGTTGACGACCAGCACCCGGTCCGGCCCGTCTGCCTCCATGGTGCGCGCCGCCGCCAGGGTGTCAGGGTCGAACAGCCGCCGCCCCACGCCCGTGGCCAAGCCGCCGCCGGCCCCGCCGTCCGCCACTTCGGTTGTCGCTTCGGCCGTCACGTCGCCGAGCAGCGCCGCGTAGCAGCGCGCCAGCGACCGCGCCGTGGTGATGGTGCCCGACGCCGCCAGCTCGCCGGCCCGGTAGCCGGGGTCGTTCTCGTCCGGCGGCGGCGTGATCGCGGCGAACGCCCGGCTGGTGAGCGACTCGGGGTCGCCGTAGGCGTCCTTGACGCTGCGCTTCGGGCGGGCGCGCAGCCCGCCGGACGCGGGCGGCTCGGGAGTGCTGACGGGGCCGATCCGGCCGACGCGGTGCGCCTGGTCGTCGGGCAGTCCCATCCACAGGTCGAGGCCGAGCGGCCCGGCCAGTTCCTCGGCGACGTACCGGCCGATGCTCCGGCCGCTGACCCGCAGCACCAGTTCCCCGACCAGCCAACTGAACGTCTGCGCGTGGTATCCGTGCTCGCGCCCCACCGAGAACAGCGGCGCCTGGGCGGCGACCGCCCGCGGCCCCGACACCCCGTCGACCGCCTCCTGCGGCGTGAGCGGCGTGTCCAGCGCGGGGACCCCGGCCCGGTGCGCCAGCACGTCCCGCACCGTCACCCGGTCCTTGCCCGCCGCCTTGAACTCGGGCCAGTACGTGTACACGGGCGCGTCGAGGTCCAACTGCCCGCGCTGGTGGAGCAGCAGCAGGCACACCGCCCCGACCCCCTTGCCCGCCGACCTGACGACCTGCACGGTATCGCGCCGCCACGGCCCGCCGCCGTCGAAGCCCGTACGCCCGGCCCACAGGTCCACCACCGGCCGGCCGTCGTGGTAGAGCGCCACGGCGGCCCCGACGTCCCCGCGCCGCCCGAAGTTCTCCGCGAAGGTCTCCCGCACCGGCTCCCAGCCGTCCGCGACCGCCCCATGCACCGTCGTGGCGCCGTCCGCGCCTTCGTGCCCGCCGTACGCGTCCTGCGCGCCCTCGCTGCTCATCCTCCGTGCCCTCCCGGAACACACCCCCGCCCACCTGCCCCGTACCCCCCGATCGTACGAACCGGCGGCGGGCGGCACGCGACGGGCCCGCGGCGGGGCCGTCCCGGTCGTGGTGACCCGGGAGCGGCCCCACCGCGGGCCTGGTGGGGGGATTCGCCGCCTTACCTGCCGAGGACGGTCAGGAGGCTACGACAGCGGCGGGTACGCGTTCTGCAGGAGCTGGTGGAACTGTGCCGAGAACCAGTGGCCCGCGAGCGGCGAGTCCGGCAGGGCGCCGGTCGGGTTGTTGCCGTTGCGCGCGTTGCCGCCGTAGGTCGGGTCGCACATCTGGTCGAAGCCCTTGCCCTCGTCGTTGGCGATGGCCTTGCTCGAACCGTCCGACTCACCCGGGGGCTTGATCCACACGTAGGCGTCCAGCCCTGCGGCCGGGGCCGCGGTCGGGCGCTCGCCGATGCCGGCGCCGGACTGGTTGCACCAGTTGCCGGCGTGGATGCGCCGGTCGATCCGGCCGCCGTCCACATAGGTGTCGACGCTGGTGGTGGCACCCGGACCGGTGGGCCGCGCCGATCCGCCCCAGCCATTGCGGCCGGTGTCGATCAGCATCCCTATATTGCTGTCGAAGCCGACGCTGACCAGTTCGGTGCGCAGGGCGGTGGCGTACGACTGCTCGTCGACGTAGTTGTTCCAGTCGACCCACTTGGACTGCCGCACGGTCGTGCCGTTGACGCTGTCGGTCACCTTGAAGTTGGGCTCCACGGTGGCGCTGTAGTTCGCCGTGTTGGTGATGAAGCCCTGCACGTCGTGGACGGTCGCGCCACTGGTGGTGGCGGCCTTCAGGAACTCCTGCGCGGCGGGGACGAAGTTGCTGTCCCAGCCGAGCCACGCGTGGTGGCCGGCGTCGATGTAGTTGTAGGTGTTCGGCAGCGCGCCGAGCTTGGCGAGCGCGTAGCCGACGCCCTTCTCGTAGTTGCCGTTGGCCTTCATGGTGGCGCAGGCGGCCGTCGAGCCCGCCTCACCGCTGGCGTTGGTGACGATGTTCGGCAGCGAGTCCGGCTCGATGATGTTGACGATCCGGAGGTTCGCGTACGCCGGGTCCGACATGATCGACGTGATCGGGTCGATGTACTGCGTCTCGTACGTCGACAGGTCGTCCGGGCCCAGCTCGCCGTTGGAGGCGAGCGCGGAGCAGTCGCGGCCGGGCAGGTCGTAGATGACGAACTCGACCGTCAGCGGCTGGCCGCCCGCCTGCGCGACCGCCTCGTCGAGGTGGTCCTTGAGGCCCATGGCGCCGTCGGCACCGTCGATCGCGGCGATCCGGTCCAGCCAGACCGCGGTCGACTGGCCGGCGATCGCCGAGCCGCCGTCGGCGGACGCCTCCGCCGACCACTCCGGGTTGACGTACCCCTTCGCACCCACGTACGGGTTGTCCACCCGCTGGCCGTCGCCGCCCGTCGGCGGGGGGGTCGTGCTGCCGCCAGTGGTGCTGCCGCCGGTGGTGGTACCGCTGGTGGTACTACCGCCAGTGGTACTGCCTCCAGTGGTGCTGCCGGTGGTGCCGCCGCTGCCGGTGCCGCACGCGACGCCGTTCAGCGTGAACGCGGTGGGCACCGCGTTGGTGCCGCTGTACGACCCGTTGAAGCCGAAGCTGACCGTGCCGTTGGCGGCCAGTGCGCCGTTGTACGACAGGTTCGACGCGGTGACGGCCGCGCCGCTCTGGCTGATGTCCGCGCTCCAGCCCTGCGTCACCTTTTGGTTGCCGGCGAACGACCAGCCGACCTTCCAGCTCGTGGCCGCCGCGCCGTTGTTGGTGACCGTCACGGATGCGGTGAAGCCGCTGTCCCACTGGGACGACACGGTGTAGTCGACCGAGCAGGCGCTGGACGCCGCCTGGGCAGTGGTGCTGCTCAACGCCGCCGCCACAGCGCCGGAGGCGACGACGAGCGCCCCTGCGGCCAGTGCGGCCGTTCTCCTTCGAATGATCGGAACTGCCATGCGAACGACCCTCCATTGGGGGGATGGACCCTCGACACTCCGTCGAAAGGTCATGGGAGGTGCTGCCGTTGGTGCGTGGTGCAGTTACACGCTCTTAACGTGGGAGCGCTCCCATAGTGAGGAGCCTCCCTATCCCTGTCAATGCTTGAAACACAACCCGGGCACAGGCTCCGCAAGACCCCCAGCTCAGGGTCGCGTTGCTGCGGCGGGCGCGCGCGGGCGATGTCGCGCACTTCGACCACCTGCCGTTGACATGCCGTCAAGTGATGTACAGAACCGCTTATTGACGTGCCATGGTGCTTCGACTGCTCGTACGGGTGACTGCTGGGGCCGTACAGGTGAGGTCGCAGACGCTGAGCAGCGGGCACCGGGCGGCGAGGCGCAGTCACCTGAACGGGTGAGGTCACATCGGGTGCGGGGCGCGGCAGTGCGAAGAGGGCGGGAGGTGAACGCACATTCACCTGCTGTCGAGGCGGCCGTCCGCCGCCTTGGTGCTGCTCGCCGGGGAGGCCGGGGAACCGGTTCGTACGCAACCCCTTGCCGCGCCGACACGGTCGCGTAACGTGCTCCCCTGAGGTTCTACCGGCGAGTAAGGATGACCGAGGGAGCGGGCCGATGGCGCTGGACGCGGACGTCGTGGTGGTGGGCGCGGGGCTGGCCGGACTCGTGGCCACGGTGGAACTGGCCGAGGCGGGCCGCAAGGTGATCCTCCTCGACCAGGAGCCGGAAGCGTCCCTGGGCGGGCAGGCCTTCTGGTCGTTCGGCGGGCTGTTCTTCGTCGACTCCCCCGAGCAGCGCCGGATGCGCATCAAGGACAGCGCGGACCTCGCCTGGCAGGACTGGCTCGGCACCGCGGGCTTCGACCGCCCCGAGGACCACTGGCCGCGCCGCTGGGCGGAGGCCTACGTGCACTTCGCCGCCGGCGAGAAGCGCGCCTGGCTGCACGACCGCGGCCTGCGGGTCTTCCCGGTGGTCGGCTGGGCCGAACGCGGCGGCTTCCTGGCGACCGGCCCCGGCAACTCTGTGCCGCGCTTCCACATCACCTGGGGCACCGGCCCGGGTGTCGTCGCGCCCTTCGAGCAGCGGGTGCGCGACGCGGTCGCCCGCGGCCGTGTCGAGTTGCGCTTCCGGCACCGGGTGACGTCCCTGACGAAGACCGACGGCGCCGTGGACGGCGTGGCGGGCGAGGTGCTGGCGCCGAGCGGCGTGGCCCGCGGCGTGGCCAGTTCCCGCGAGGTCGTGGACGACTTCGAACTCCGCGCCCAGGCCGTGGTGGTCACATCCGGAGGCATCGGCGGCAACCACGACCTGGTGCGCGCCGCCTGGCCGAAGCGTCTGGGCACCGCACCCACCAAGCTGCTGTCCGGCGTCCCCGCGCACGTCGACGGCCTGATGCTCGGCATCACCGAGACCGCGGGCGGCCGCCTCATCAACGGCGACCGCATGTGGCACTACACCGAGGGCATCGAGAACTGGAACCCGATCTGGGCCCGGCACGGCATCCGCATCCTGCCCGGCCCGTCCTCCCTGTGGCTGGATGCGACCGGCAAGCGCCTGCCGGTGCCGTATTTTCCCGGCTTCGACACCCTGGGCACCTTGGAACACATCATGAGCACCGGGCACGAGTACACGTGGTTCGTCCTCACCCAGAAGATCATCGAGAAGGAGTTCGCGCTGTCGGGCTCCGAGCAGAACCCGGACCTGACCGGAAAGAGCGTGCGCGAGGTGTTCAAGCGGGCGCTGCCCGGCGCCCCGGGGCCGGTCGAGGCGTTCAAGCAGCACGGTGTCGACTTCGTCGTCGAACGCGACCTGGGCGCCTTGGTGCGCGGCATGAACGCGATCACGGGCGGCGGCCTCATCGACGAGGCCGCGCTGCGCGGCGAGATCGAGGCCCGCGACCGGGAGATCGCCAACACCTACACCAAGGACCTCCAGGTCACCGCGATCCGCGGTGCCCGCAACTACATCGGCGACAAGCTGGTGCGCACCGCCGCCCCGCACCGCCTGCTCGACCCGAAGGCCGGCCCGCTCATCGCGGTCCGGCTCAACATCCTCACCCGCAAGTCGCTGGGCGGCCTGGAAACCGATCTGGACGGCCGTGTGCTGGCCGGAGCCGCCCCCGGCGGCGAAGAGGGCGCGGCGGGCCGCGGCGAGCCTCTGGCGGGCCTGTACGCGGCCGGCGAGGCGGCCGGGTTCGGCGGCGGCGGGATGCACGGCTACCGGTCCCTGGAGGGCACGTTCCTCGGCGGCTGCCTGTTCTCGGGGCGTACGGCGGGGCGCGCGGCGGCTCGCGCCACGGCGTGAGCGCAAGTGCGTCCGGGCGCCGGGCGCGAGGCGACCCGCGCCCGGGCGCGCGGTATCCGTGTGGGGCGTACTGGTGCAGGGCGGGGGCGCGCGGCGGCGTGAAAAGTTGCCCGCCCCGCGGGCGCCCCGAACCATGGGAGGGGTGAGCGACGGCGCGTACCTCCGGTTCCCCCACCTGCACGGCGACCTGCTCAGTTTCGCCGCGGAGGACGACATCTGGGTGGCCCCGCTCGGGCCGCCGGGCAGCGCTCCCGGGCGCGCGTGGCGGGTGACCGCCGACCGCACCCGGGTCGGCGTGCCCCGCATCTCACCCGACGGCGCCTCCATCGCCTTCACCACCTGGCGCAGCCTGGACCCCGAGGTGTACGTCGTCCCCGTGGACGGGGGCTCCCCGCGCCGCCTCACCTACTGGGGCAGTTCCGACACCCGGGTGTGCTCCTGGACGCCTGACGGCCACATCCTCGCGGTCTCCTCACACGGCCAGCCGTTCGCCTATCACACCTGGGCGCACAGCGTGCCGACAGAGCACGAGCCCGGTGCCCCGCTGCCCTGGGGGCCGGTCTCCGACATCGCCGTGCACGACTGCGAGGACGGGGAGCGGCGCACCCTGCTGCTCACCGGCACCCCGCCGCACGAACCGCACGCCTGGAAGCGCTACCGCGGCGGCGCCACCGGCCGCCTGTGGTTGCACGGCGAGCGCCTGGTGGCCGAACTCGACGGTCACCTGTCGTCCCCGATGTTCGTCGCCGGACGCATCGCGTTCCTCTCCGACCACGAGGGCATCGGCAACCTGTACTCCTGCCGCCCCGACGGCAGCGACCTGCGCCGCCACACCGACCACGCGGACTTCTACGCCCGGTCCGCCGCCACGGACGGCAGCCGCGTCGTCTACCAGTGCGCGGGCGCCCTGTGGCTGGTCGACGACCTGTCCGCCGACGCCGCCCCCCGCCGCCTGGATGTGCGCCTGGGCGGGCCGCGCAGCGGCCGCCGCCCCTACCAGGTGCCGGCCGCCTCCAACCTCGACGGCCTCGCCATGGACCGCACCGGGCGCGCCAGCGCCGTCTGCGTGCGCGGCAGCCTGTACTGGCTCACCCACCGCGACGGCCCCGCCCGCACCATCAGCGACGTCCCCGGCGCCCGGGTGCGGCTGCCGGAGATGCTCGGCGACACCGGCCTGGTCGCCTACGTCACCGACATCGAGGGCGAGGACGGCATCGAACTCGCCCACCTGCCGGGGCACGCCTCCCGCGCCCTCACCCGCGGCCCCGAGAGCGTCGGCGACATCCCCGGCGACTATGCGGCCGACCTCGTCTTCGCCCCGCGCAACGGCGTCAGTGGCGACATCGCCGCCGATGTCGTCCCGGTCGGCGGCCCGGCCGTCACCGGAGCGGTCCGCTGGACCAGCGACCTCACCCGTGCGGGTGGGTCGGCGGGCGCGAAGGTGACGCCGGGCGAAGTCACCCGCCCGGGTGATGCGGGCCCCCTGTCCTACGCCCCCGCCGGCGGCGACGGCGACCGGGGCGACGGCGCCACAGGCCCGAGCCCCTTCGGCGACGCGCCCGACACCCCGCACGCGCGCTTGGCGGTCGGCCGCCTGGGGCGCGTCACGGAACTGGTCTCCTCGCCCGACGGCGCCGTCCTCGCCGTCGCCGCCCACGACGGGCGGCTGCTGCTGGTGGCGACCGGAGAGGGCGACCCCGACGACGAGTACGGTCCGCCCCGCCCGCCCGTCGCGACAGGCACCGTCGACGAACTCGTCCGCTCCACCAACGGCCCGGTCCGCGACCTCGCCTTCTCCCCCGACTCCGCGTGGCTGACCTGGTCGCATCCAGGCGTCGGGCGCTCGCTGCGCTCCATCAAGATCGCCCGGCTCACCGACCACACCATCATCGACGTGACCAACGGCCGCTTCGAGGACGAGCAGCCGGTCTTCACCCGGGACGGCCGCTACCTGGCCTTCTTGTCGTGGCGCGGCTTCGACCCGGTGTACGACGTGCACACCGGCGACCTGTCCTTCCCCCTGGGCTGCCGCCCCTACCTGGTGCCGCTGAACTCCGCGACGCCCTCGCCGTTCGCGCTGCGGGTCGACGGCAGCCCCGTCGGCAGCGGCCTGGACCCGGGCGAGGGCGGCAGCGACGGACCGGTCGTGGTGGAGGCTGAGGGGCTTCCCAGCCGGGTGACGCCCTTCCCGGTCCCCGCGTCGAAGTACAGCGCTCTGGAGCCCGTCCAGGGCGGTCTGGTGTGGCTTCGGTGGCCGATCTCGGGTGCGCTCGGCGAGACGTTCGTCAATCCGACCGACCCGTCGGCCCGCCCAAGCCTGGAGTACTTCAACCTCGGGAAGTCCAAGCGCGTCGAGCTGGTCCGCCACATGGACTGGTACGCCGTCAGCGGCGACGGCCAGCGCCTGGCCGTCTTCGACGAGGGCGAACTCGCCGTGCTGCCCGCCAACGAACGGGGCGACGACGACTCCACCGTCTACGTCGACATGCGCCGCATCCTGCACGAGGTGGAGCCGACCGCCGAGTGGCGCCAGTCGTACGCGGAGGCCGGCCGCCTCATCCGCGACTTCTTCTGGGCACCGGACATGTGCGGCGTCGACTGGCCCTCGGTCCTCGACCAGTACCGGCCACTGGTCGAACGCGTCGCCACACCGGACGAGTTCGCCGACCTGCTGCGCGAGGTGCTCGGCGAGCTGGGCACCTCGCACGCCTACGTGCAGCCCGCCCGCCGCAACGAAGGCCCCCCGCACTACCAGCGGCCCATCGGGCTGCTCGGCGCCGACTTCCAGCGCACCAAGGAAGGCGACTGGGCGGTCGCCCGCATCCTGCCGGGCGAGTCGTCGGACTCCAAGGCGCGCTCGCCGCTGGCCGGCACGGGCATCCGCGAGGGTGCCGTCCTCACCCACGTCGACGGCCGCCGCGTCGACCCCCAAGCGGGCCCGTACCCCCTGCTGTCGGGCGCGGGCGGCACCAGCGTGGAACTCACCTTCTCCCCGCCCGGCGGCCGCGGCGCGCCCCGCCGCATCGCCGTGGTGCCGCTCGTGGACGACCGTCCGCTGCGCTACCAGCACTGGGTGGCCAAACGGCGCAGCGTCGTCCGGCACCTCAGCGGCGGCCGCTGCGGCTACCTGCACATCCCCGACATGGGCGGCTCGGGCTGGGCACAGTTCAACCGCGACCTGCGCAAGGAAGTCGCCTACGACGCCCTGCTGGTGGACGTACGCGGCAACGCAGGCGGCAACATCAGCGAACTGGTCATCGAGAAGCTCACCCGCACGGTGCTCGGCTGGGACGTCACCCGCAACGCCCAACCGGTGTCCTACGCGGGCAACGCCCCGCGCGGCCCGGTCGTCGCGGTCGCCGACGAAGCCACGTCGTCCGACGGCGACATGATCACCGCCGCGTTCAAACTGCTGCGGCTCGGCCCGGTCGTCGGCCTGCGCACCTGGGGTGGCGTCGTCGGAATGACCGGCCGCCACCGCCTAGGTGACAACACCGTCATCACCGTCCCGATGAACGCCGCCTGGTTCGACGCCTACGGCTGGTCCATCGAGAACCATGGCGTCGCACCCGACATCGAGTGCCTGCGCACCCCGCTGGACTGGGCGGAAGGCAGGCACGGCCAACTCGCCGTCGCCGTCCGCGAGGCACTGTCGCTGCTCGGCGAACACCCAGCGGCGGTACCGCCCGACCTGTCGTCCCGCCCCAACCGCGCCCGCCCGCCGCTGCCCCCGCGCTCCTAGGGTGCGAACCGGCAACGCAGAAGGGGCGCCCGCAGGGGGCGCCCCTTCCGTGTCACGGCGTCCGCGCGCTGCGCGACGCCGGCGTCAGCTCAAGAACGTCAGGCCTGGTCGTCCTGGCTGCCGTCCTCGGACTCGCGGCCCATGCGACGCGACACCTGGTCCTCGAGGTCGGAACGGCGCTCCTGCGCCTCCTGGCGCATGCCGCGCTGGGCCTGCTCGGGGTTCTGGGCATCGGCGGACTTGTCCCGCCGGTCGCCACGCGCGCCCTTGGCCTGCTCGGCGTAGTCCTCAGCCTTGTCCTTGAACTGATCGAAAGCACCCATGGTGACTCCTCCTGTGGAGTTGGGGAATGGGGCCTCGACAAGAGTTACATGACCGGACAACCCTCGCATCCTGGACAAATAACCTCAGGTCAGCGCGCGGTTACAGCTACGGAGCGGTATGGGCGGACGTCCTCGCCGACTCGTCCGCGGCGCCTCCCTTGCCGACCAGTCCGCGCCGTGCCCCCGGCGCGCGGTCCAGCGCCGCGCCGGCCCGGCGCATCTCCCGCTGCCCCAGCGCGCCGCCGATCACCGACGGAAGATAGCCGCGCACCGGTTGCATACCGCGCAGCCACCACTGCGCGTACACGTGAGGCGAGCGCCGTACGATCCCGGCGACCAGCCGGTCAACCGCCGGTTCCAGGGGATACGTTCGGTTCGTCGGCCAGGGAAGCCGCGCACGCATGGTGCGCAGGGCGTCGTCCTCGTCGGCACCGCGCACCATGTCGGTGTCGGTCCAACTCAGGTACCCGACTCCGACCTTGACACCCTTGGGGCCCATCTCGGCGCGCAGGCTGTGCGCGAACGCCTCGACCCCCGACTTGCTCGCGCAGTAGGCGGCCATCAAGGGTGCGGGGGTGATCGCCGCGAGTGATGCGATCTGCAGAAAATAGCCGTGCGAGTCGACGAGCGCCGGCAGGAACGCCCGCGCGGTCGAGATGCTGCCCAGCAGGTTGACCTGGATCACCCGATCGAAGGCATCGGGGTCGGACTCGAGGAACGGCCCTCCGGTGGCGACGCCCGCGTTGGCGACGGCGATGTCGATCCGCCCGAAGTGGGCGCGAACCTCCGCGGCCACTTCGGCCATCGCCGCCCGGTCGGTGACGTCGGCGGTCCAACTGGCGGCCCCTCCTCCCAGTGACGCGGCGACGTTCTTCAGTTCGTCGGGCTCCAGGCCGACCAGCGCCAGCCGGGCGCCGCGCGCGGCGAGTTTGCGGGCGAGCAGTTCACCGACGCCGCGCGCCGCGCCGGTGACCACCACCACCCGGCCGTTCAACGACGTTGCGCTCATGCGCTCTTCTCCTCCACGCCGTCGGCCGCCATCCGGCCGGCCACACCTTCGGGCGCCGCGGCGCCCGTCAGGTGATCGGACGCCATGCCGCGTATCGCCGCTTCCACGCTGCTCGCGTCCTCCAGCGGCGTCATGTGGCCGCGGCCGGGCAGTTCGGTCACCCCGACGCAGTGCGGCAGCGCGGCGGCGATGCGGTACGTGTGCACCTTGGGAGTCAGTTTGTCGACAGTTCCGACGATGACGGCGGTGGGCGCGGTCAACTTGGGCACCTGGGTGTCCAGGTCCAGCGCGGCCAGCACCTTGCCCCACTCGGAACGCTGCCGCGGCCGGCAGGCGTGCACCATGCGCGCACAGGACGCCACCTGTTCGGGTGACGACCCCGGGCCCATCACCCCGTACTTCAGCGCCGCCTTGGCAGCCGGCGTCACCGGGCCCAGAGGCAGCCTGGAGACGAGGATCTGGCGGTGCAGTACGTCACGCAGCCAGCGGGCGCTCAGTCGCGGCGGCAGCACCTGCGTCGTGCGGACCAGCCGGCTGCCGCCGGTGCTCACCAGCAGCACCGCGGCGGCGTGCTCGCGCACGGCGGGACGGTCGGAGGCCGCCATGATCGTCATGCCGCCCATGGAGTGGCCGACGAGCAGCGCGCGCTCGCCCTTCGACAAAGTCGTCTCCAGTACGGCTTCCAGGTCGTCGGCCAGCATGCTCGTGTCGTAGCCCTCGCGCACCGCGGACGAGCCGCTGAGGCCGTGGCCTCGCTGGTCGTAGGCGATCAGCCGGAAGTCCGACGCCAGGGCGCGCACGACCGGCGCCCACAGCAGTGTCGAGCACGTCCACCCGTGCGCCAGCACCACCGGGGGCGCGTCGCTGCGGCCGTACTCCTCGACGTTCAGGCGGGTCCCGTCCGCGGATACCGCGGTCAGGGTCCTGCGCGGCTGGACCGCCTCGTACAGCGTCGTCATGACGCCACCTCCACAGCTCGCCCGGACGCGGGCCCGGCGATCGGCCGGCCCGCGGGTGCCAGTAGGTCGTACTCGGAGAGTTTCAACTGCTTGGTGGCGCGCCGGAACTCCGCCGTGGTGCCCGGCCAGGCCGTCGTGTTGCGGCCGTTGGCGTCCAGGTACCAGCTCTTGCAGCCACCGGTGTTCCACACGGTGCGCGCCGCACGGCGCTGCATCTCCTCGTTCCACGCGGCGACCGCCGCCGGTTTCGCATCCAGGGCGGCGGCGCCCGAACGCTCCAGCGTGCGCATGTAGTCGGCGACGTAGTTGAGGGACGACTCGATCATCAGGATCATCGAACTGTTCCCCAGGCCGGTGTTCGGCCCGATGATGAACAGGAAGTTCGGGAAGCCGTCGACGGTGCAGCCGCGCAGGGCGGCCATGCCGTTCTTCCAGTGCTCCTTCAGGCTGAGGCCGTCCGCGCCGATGACGCGGTCGCCGATCGGCATGTCGGTGACGTGGAACCCGGTCCCGAAGATGATCGCGTCGACCTCGCGCTCGGTGCCGTCGGCCGTGACCACCGACGACCCCCGCACCTCGGCGAGCGCCGAGGTGACCACCTCGGTGTTGGGCTGCGCGAGCGCCGGATAGTAGGCGTTGGACAGCAGGATGCGCTTGCATCCGATGGTGTAGTCCGGGGTGAGGCGAGCGCGCAGCCCAGGGTCCTTGACGGACCGCCTCAGGTGTCCGCGCGCGATCCGCTCGGCAGCCTTCATCAGCTTCGGCTGCTTCACGAACGCGCCGACCTGGAACTCCCGGATCAGCCACAGCACCGCCCGGCGCATCTTGGCGGTGCCGGGCACCGTGCCGTGCAGCCACCGCTCCGCCGCACCGATCGGACGGTCCACCCGCGGCATCACCCACGGCGGGGTGCGCTGGATGACAGTCAGTTTCCCTACTTCCGGCTGGATCGACGGCACGATCTGGATCGCCGAAGCACCGGTGCCGACCATGGCGACGCGCTTGCCCTTGAGGTCGAAGTCGTGGTCCCAGCGCGAGGAGTGGAACACGTTCCCGGGGAAGCTCTCGATGCCGGGCACATCGGGGATCTTCGGGTCGGACAGCGGGCCGGTCGCGGAGACCACGACATCGGCGGTCAACTCGCCGCGGGCCGTCTTCAGGTGCCAGTGCCGCGCCTCGGCGTTCCAGCGCGCCAGCTGCACCTCCGCGCCGAAGCGCAGGTGCTGCCGCAACCCGAAGGTGTCGGTGACCCGTTCGAGGTAGGCGCGGATGTGCTCCTGACCGGAGAAGGCCCGTGGCCAGTCGGGGTTCGGGGCGAAGGAGAACGAGTACAGGTGCGACGGTACGTCGCAGGCGCAGCCCGGGTAGCTGTTGTCGCGCCAGGTGCCGCCCACCGCGTCCGCGCGCTCGAGGATCACGAAGTCGGTGATCCCCTCCCGACGCAACCTGACCGCGGCCCCCAGGCCGCCGAAGCCGGACCCGATCACCGCCACCCGCACGTGCTCGATGTCGTCGTCCATGGCACCGCCTCCCACGTCGCCAATCGCGCCAGCAATCACTGGCACAGTTGGACTGTAGGGCACCTACCGTTACCTCCGGTAGGGGTAGGTCCGGATTTCGCCCGCCCGGATCGCCGCGGAAAACCCCCGAAGCGCGCCTTGAACGCCGACTGGACGCCGGCAGGGCGTCATCCCGTCCAGGAACACCGCCGCCGGGCAACAGAAGGCGAGAGGGCTGCTCAGGGCGTTTTCCGCGCACCCTAGGCTGACCACGTGGACGACAACGAGACCGGGCCGCGCGAGTACCGCGTCGAGGAACTGGCCGAAGCAGCCGGCATCCCCGTCAGGACGCTGCGGTTCTACCGCGAGCGGCGCCTTCTTCCACCCCCGCGCCGCGAAGGGCGGATCGCCTGGTACTCCGAGGACCACCTCGCGAGGCTGCGCACCATCTCCGCCCTCCTGGAACGCGGCCACACCCTGGGCGGCATCGCCGAACTGATCGCCGCCTGGGAGCAGGGCCGCACCCTAGACGGGGTCGCCGAACGCCTCGGGCTGGAAGGCGCGCTCACCTCCCCCTGGTCGGAGGAGACACCGGTAAGGCTCAGCCCCCAGGAACTCGCCGATTACTTCGGCGAAGACATCAGCCCGGAGAACCTGACCAACTCCCTGGAGATCGGATACATCGCGGTCGACGGCGAGTACGTCGTGCATGTCAGCCGCCGCCTGCTGGACGCCTCGGCCGCACTCGTCCGCGAAGGGGTGCCCCTATCGGCGGTGCTGGCCGCCGGCCGCGAGGTACGCAGCCACGTCGACGCCATGGCCGACCTGTTCACGCAGGTGATCAAAACGCACGTCATCGGCGACCTGGGCGCCTTGACACCTGACGACGCCCACCGCATCACCGAGTCCTTGCACCGCCTTCGCCCGCTGGCCAAGAACATCGTCGACGCGGAGATGTCGCTCGCCATGGACCGCAGGGTGCGCGCGGAGATCGACGCCTGGATGCGCAGCCACCCCGATCCGGCGATCGGCGAGCGTCCCGACCCCGACCCCGCCGGCCAGGAGGCCTGACCCGGCCCCGCGAGCGTCGTACCGTACGACCTGAGAGAGTGGATAGGGCCCATCAATCAGGAGGTGCCCCGTGCAACAGCCTCATGACGCCAATGCCGAGCAGGCCATCCTGGGCCGCATCAGCAAGATGGTCTCCGATGAGAAGGCCCTGCGGGACCTGCTCGCGGAAGAAGGCGACGAGGGCGGGGACCAGCGCGAGCGGCTCGCCTCCCTGGAGCGCGAACTCGACCAGTGCTGGGACCTGCTGCGCCAGCGCCGCGCCCTGACCGAGGCCGGCGAGGACCCTGGGGGCGCCCGCGTACGGCCCTCCTCGACCGTGGAGGGCTACCGCTCATGAGCCGGGCCGCCGACAGCGACCTCACCGTCATCGACGTCCCCGCCGCCCACCGCTATGAGGCCCGCGTCGGCGACAACCTCGCCGGCGTCGCCTCCTATCTGCGCGGCGACTCGGTGATCGCGTTCGTCCACACCGAGGTGCAGGAAGGGTACGAAGGCCGCGGCGTCGGCTCGGCGCTGGCCCGGGCAGCCCTGGACGACGCGCGCGCCCGCGGGCTCGGCGTCCTGGCGATCTGTCCGTTCATCGACGGCTGGATCGGCAAGCATCCCGAGTACGAGGACCTGCGCCACACACCTGAGAGCAAGGTGGCGGACTAGCCACTCCAGGGGCGCGGTCCGCCTCCTGGGACTGGGATACGCGGGCCGCATACGGGGCCGTGCCGGTCGACCGCACGAAGGTCAGTGTCGGATTTCCGCCAGACCGACGCCCTGACGAGGGGCGACACTGGTCGTGTGCATACGGACTTCGACGCCTGCGTCCGCGCCGTGCAGTCGAAGGACTCCCGTTTCGACGGGTGGTTCTTCACCGCGGTGCTGACCACGCGTATCTACTGCCGGCCGAGCTGCCCCGCCGTACCGCCGAAGGCCGAGAACATGACCTTCTACCCCAGTGCGGCGGCCGCCCAGCAAGACGGGTTCCGCGCCTGCAAGCGCTGCCGCCCTGACGCGAGCCCCGGCTCGCCGCAATGGAACGAGCGAGCCGACCTCGTGGCCCGCGCCATGCGACTGATCAGCGACGGAGTCGTCGACCGGGAGGGTGTGCCGGGCCTCGCGACCCGCCTCGGCTACAGCGCACGGCAGGTCGAGCGCCAACTGCTCGCCGAACTGGGCGCGGGCCCCTTGGCGCTGGCCAGGGCGCAGCGCGCGCAGACCGCTCGGCTGCTCATCGAGACGACGGCCATGCCGATGGGCGACGTGGCGTTCGCGGCAGGCTTCGCCAGTATCCGCACTTTCAACGACACCGTGCGGGAGGTGTTCGCCCTGTCCCCCGGCGAGTTGCGTGCCAGGGTCGCCAAGGGCCGGCCGGCCGCCACCGCGGGCTCGATCTCCCTACGGCTGCCGTTCCGCCGACCGCTCAACCCGGACAACCTCTTCGGCCACCTCGCGGCCACCGCGGTCCCCGGTGTCGAGGAGTGGCGCGGGGGCGCGTACCGGCGCACTCTGCGGTTGCCGCACGGTCCCGGTACGGTCGCGCTGCGGCCCCACCCCGACCACATCGGCTGCCTGCTGTCCCTCACCGACTGGCGCGATCTGGGCCAGGCGATCAGCCGCTGCCGCCGACTGCTCGACCTGGACGCCGACCCCCTCGCCGTGGACGCGCTGCTCTCCTCCGACCCGCTCCTTGCGCCCCTGGTCGCCAAGGCGCCCGGCCGCAGGGTGCCGCGTGTCGCCGACGGACCGGAGTTCGCGGTGCGCGCAGTGCTCGGCCAGCAGATCTCGACGTCGGCGGCGCGCACCCACGCGGGGCGCCTCGTGATGGCGTACGGGGAGCCCGTGGCGGACCCCGGCGGCGGCCTGACCCACCTGTTCCCGTCACCCGAGACGCTCATCGAGCGCGCTCCCGAGTCCCTGGCGATGCCGCGGACCCGGAAAGACACCCTCACAGCCTTGCTACGGGCCCTTGTGGACGGCGAGCTCGACCTGGACGTGGGCAGCGACTGGCAGCGGGCCAGAGCCCGTCTCACGGCCCTTCCCGGCTTCGGGCCATGGACGGTGGAGAGTATCGCCATGCGCGCGCTCGGGGACCCGGACGCGTTCCTCCCGACCGACCTCGGCATCAGGAACGCGGCCCGCAACCTCGGCCTGCCGACCACCCCCGCCGCACTGACACGCCACGCCGCCGCATGGCAACCATGGCGCGCATACGCGACGCAGTACCTGTGGGCGACGGGCAACCACCCGATCAACATCCTCCCCGCCGACGACCACCCGACCATCGCAGTTTCCGCAAACCCACCCGCCGTTCGCAGCGCTTGAGTCACAGAAGGCACCACACCAATGAGTACCGCGACCACAAAACCGACAGCATCCACCGTTCACACCGTGGTGGACAGCCCCTGCGGTCTGCTGACGCTCGTCGCCCGAGAGGGTGAACTCAGCGGCCTGTACATGACCGACCAACGGCACCGCCCACCGTCGGAGAGCTTCGGCCCGCGCGCCGACCTGCCGGCGTTCGACCGTGTCGAGGAGCAGCTCGCCGCCTACTTCGACGGCGACCTCAGCGCCTTCGACCTCCCACTGAACATGGCAGGCACGCCCTTCCAGAAGCGCGTGTGGGCAGCGTTGTGCGACATCCCGTACGGCCAGACCGCCACTTACGGCGAGCTGGCCGCGGCGATGGGTAACCCCACCGCCTCCCGCGCGGTCGGCCTGGCCAACGGCAAGAACCCGATCAGCATCATCGTGCCCTGCCACCGCGTCGTGGGTTCCGACGGCAGCCTCACCGGCTACGGCGGCGGCCTCACCCGCAAGCGGTGGCTGCTGGACCTCGAACGCGGCACGCAGCAGCCGACCCTGACGTGAAGTCACCCGCGCGGGTGACATGACGCCATCGTCCCCGCGCACAAGCATGGGCCCGGTCGGCCGTATCGACCTACCGGGCCCATGGCTCAGTGCACTACGGCGGCAAGGCCGTCAGACCCGCACGCCCTCCAGGTCCTCGTCGTCGTCCGAGGACGCGACAAGGCTCGGGCGCTCGGCGAGGTTCTTGCGCAACTGCTCACCTTCGACGTCGACGTTGGGCAGCGCGCGCTCGAGCCAGCCGGGCAGCCACCAAGCCCACCGGCCCAGCAGCGCGAGCACCGCGGGCACGATCGTCATCCGCACGATGAAAGCGTCGAACGCGACCGCGATCGCCAACCCGAAGCCCATCATCTTGATCATCGATTCCGACGATCCGATGAACCCGGCGAACACACTGATCATGATGACCGCGGCCGCCGACACCACCCGCGCACCATGGGTGAAGCCCGTGACGACCGCCTGCCGCGGCGACTCGCCGTGCACATACGCCTCGCGCATCCGGGTGACCAGGAACACCTCGTAGTCCATGGCCAGCCCGAAGACCACGCCGACCATGAAGATCGGCATCATGCTCATGATCGGTCCGGTCTGTTGAACACCCAGGAGACCGGACAGCCAGCCCCACTGGAAGACGGCCACCACCGCACCGAGCGCGGCGAGCACCGACAGCAGGAAGCCGAGGGCCGCCTTCAACGGCACGAGCACCGACCGGAACACGATCATCAGCAGCAGGAACGCCAACCCCACGACCAGCGCCAGATACGGCACCAGTGCGTCGTTCAGCCGCTGCGAGACGTCGATGTTCATCGCGGTGGTACCGGTGACGAGCACCTTGGCGCCCGTGGAGTCGGCAAAGTCCTCCGCATGACCGCGGATGGTGTGCACCAGGTCCTCGGTCTGCGTGCTGCTCGGCTTCGACGCGGGCACCACGGTGAGCGTCGCCGTGTCCTTCTGCTTGTTGAACCCCGGTTCCGTGACCGTCTTGACGTCGGCGAAGCCCTCGATGGTCCGCTTGATCTCCTGCGCGGCGGACTCCGGCTGCTTGCTGTGCGCGGCGTCGACGACCACGGTCAGCGGCCCGTTGAAGCCCGGCCCGAAGCCCTCCGACAGCATGTCGTACGCCTTGCGCTGAGTCGTGCTCACCGGCTGTGAACCGTCGTCCGGGAGCCCCAGTTCCATCCGGCTCATCGGAATGGCCGCGAGGCCCAGTGCCACCACCGCTGCGACCAGGAACGGCACTCGGCGCCGCACGACCAGCCGCGCCCAGCGCGTGCCCATGTTCGGCTTGTCGCTCGCGCTGGCACGGCCCTTGCGCACCTTGCGGGTGAGCACCTTGGTGCCGGCGAAGCCGAGCAGCGCGGGGATGAGGGTGAGCGCGATGAGCACGGCAAGCGCGACAGTGGCGGCCGCCGCCAGCCCCATCTTGGTGAGCATCGGGATGTTGACCACCGCGAGGCCGGCCAATGCGATCAGCACCGTGAGCCCGGCGAACACCACGGCGGAACCCGCCGTACCGACCGCCCGGCCGGCCGCTTCCTCGCCGTCCCGGCCTTCCATGAGTTCATGGCGGTGACGCGAGACGATGAACAGCGCGTAGTCGATGCCGACCGCCAGGCCGATCATCGACGCGAGTGTCGACGAGGTGCTCGACAGGCCGAGCGTCGTCGCCAAGGCAGTGATGGACGCGATACCGACCCCGACACCCATGATGGCGGTCAGAAGCGGCAGCCCGGCGGCGACCAGAGAACTGAACGTGATCAAAAGCACGACCGCCGCTATGCCGATGCCTATGACTTCGCTGTTTCCGGTCTCCGGCGATGCCTGGAGCGCGGTACCGCCCGTCTCGACGGTCAGCCCGGCGTCACGACCGTGCTGCGCCGCGTCCTCGATCGCGGTGTGGGTCGCGTCGGTGATCTCTGTCGACTTGGCGACATAGGTGACGGACGCGTAGGCCGTGGTGCCGTCCTTGCTGACGGCGTTCGCGGTGAACGGGTCCGCGACGGTCGCCTTCTGCGGGCTGTTCTTCAGATCCTCGACGACCTTCTCGACCGCCGCCTTGTTCGGTCCCGCGGTGATCTTCTGGCCGTTCGGCGCCTGGAAGACCATCCGTGCGGACGCACCGTCGGCATTGGTACCCGGGAAACGCTCGTGAAGCAGGTCGAAGGCCTGCTGCGCCTCGGTGCCCGGGACGGTGAAGTTGTCGGCAGGCGCGGACTTCGCGGTCACTGCTCCGACGCCGGCCAGGGCGAGCAGCGCCACCCACAGCAGGACGACGTAGCGCCGCTGCCGGAAGGAGAACCGGCCCAGTTTGTAGAGGAATGTGGCCATGGAGGCATGAGCTCCCGTCAGGAGGAGGGCAGACTTGGGCGTGTGGAACCAGCCCGACGACGAGAGCGGCGTGTCAGGTGGAGCGTGGCAAGTCGGTATGGAGGTACGAATAATTCGGTTGTGCGGATGCGGTCACGTCAGGTCAGCGGCCGGACGGACTTCACCGGCCGCCCATCGTGCCGCTCGGCTCAGGACAGGCCGAGCGCGGGGACGACCACCGCGTCGATGTATCTGTGGCTGTACTCCGGGTCGGGGTCGACGCCTTCGATGATGGCGCGGGTCAGCGCTCCCCCGAACAGCATGTGCGGCACGAAGTCGCGCGCCGGGTTGTTCGCGTCCAGCTCGCCGCGGTCCACCGCGCGCTGCACCAGTTCGGCGAAGCTGGCCAGCTCCGGTTCGATCAGCAGCTCGCGCAGGGCGCGGAAAAGCTCGATGTTCTGGAACGCCGCGTGCGACAGCCCTCGCATCAGTTCCTGGTCGCGCTTGACCTCGCCCTCGTCGTGCAGCCGCACGAGTTCGTGGAGGTCGCCCGCAAGGGAACCGGTGTCGATATCCGCGAGGGATACCGGCTTGCACTGCCGAAGCGCGGTCGCGACCAGTTCCGGCTTGCCCTTCCACTGGCGGTAGAGGGTCGCCTTGCTAGAGCGGGTACGGGCCGCGACGGCGTCCATGGTCAGCGCCTCGTAGCCGACCTCGCGCAACAGGTCGACCACAGCCTCGTACAACTCCTGCTCACGTTCGGGAGTCAAGCGGCTGCGCCGCGTAGAGGCGCCGGCTTCCGGCGACATGCCCTCTCCTCCCTGCGTGGTCGGTCGCGCCGATCATACGGACTCGCCGCACGGAACGAACGCGCTTCGAAACGATGTCGTACACCTAAGAGGGTAGACGGCCCGCAATCGAAACGCCACCGTTTCGATCGTGGGCCGTATCACGTCCCCTCCAGGCAACCGTCAAGCCCCCATCAGGCTGTTTCTTCGCGGAATGCCGACACATGAGCGCGCCATGCACGCATTCCGGTCGTTCACACCCCGTCGTCGACTCGTGCCCGACCGTCACGCCGGCAACGCGATCGTGTGCCCGGTGTGCTCGACCTTCGCGCGCAGATACCTGACGTTGGAGACCGAGACGTGGGCAGCGGTCGGGATCTGCTCGACGATCTCGACACCCAGGGTTGCGAGCTGCCGCGCCTTGTCGGGATTGTTGCTCAGCAGCCTGATGCCCCCGACTTCCAAGGCCGCGAGCATCTGCGCGGCAGCGGAGTAGTCACGTTCGTCCTCGGCCCGCCCGAGCGCGAGGTTCGCCTCATAGGTGTCGAGTCCGCCATCCTGCAGGGCATAGGCATCGAGCTTCGCGTAGAGCCCGATACCGCGCCCTTCCTGCCGCAGGTAGAGCAAGTAGCCGCCAGTAGCGGCGATCCGTTCCACCGACTCCCTCAACTGCGGCCCGCAGTCACAGCGCTCCGAGCCGAACACGTCTCCCGTCATGCACTCCGAGTGCGGACGCACCAAGGGCACCTCGGCAGTGCGGTAATCACCCAAGCCCAGCGCGAGATGCTCCTTGCCGTCGACCAGACCGGTGAACGTGTACACATCGGCGCCCGTCGCCCACCCGTCCGAGAACCGCAGCGGAATCCGCACCTTGGTACGGATGGTGGCGGCGGCCACTGCCGCGCCAGCATTGACCGTCATCGCCACTCCCTCGCAAGATCTTGAACTCTCAAGCTCCCGCCTGGCGCTGAATATTTCCCCCGCCCGACGTGGCTCGGGTCACACCGCGAAGCCGCCGCCGTCTGGGGCCATGCCGCCACCGGTCACCGCGGTCGGTAGACGGCCACCGCGAAGGAAGCCGTCGTCTCGACGGCGTCACCCATGGCCGCGATACGGCCGGCCAGTTCCTCAGGCCGCACGTGGTGGGCCGAAGGACCCATGGAGACGAGGTCGTGTGCTTCCTGGGCGGTCAGGCTCAGGCGGTACTCCAGTTCCTGCGCGCCGCCACCCTCGAACGTGAAGTGGGCGTCGAGCGTACGCGCGAGACGGTCCTCCTTCGACGCGTCGACCTCCAGCAGACCCGCCGCGCCGCGGAGTTCGGCCAGGTGCCGAGACGTCGGGGTGACCACCACCAGCGCGCCCTCCGGACGCAGAACACGCCGGAACTCGGAACCGTTGCGCGGCGCGAAGACATTGAGCACCACATCCGCCGCCCCGGAGCGCACCGGAAGCTCACGCCACACGTCCCACACGGCGGCCGCCGCCCGCGGGTGTGCACGAGCAGCCCGCCGCAACGCGAACTTGGAAGCGTCCAGACCGAGCCCCACCGTCTCCGCGGCGGCGTCCAGAACAGCGGCGAGGTAGTAGCCGGTTCCCGCGCCCGCATCCAGGACGGTGCCGTGTGTGCCGCACCACCGGGAAGCGACGTCGGCCACGGCGCGGGCCAGCGGCGCATAGTGCCCTGCCCCGAGGAACGCTTCCCGGGCGCCGACCATCGGCCCGGTGTCCGCCGTGCCGGCGCGCATGTCTCCCGTCAGGAGGCTGACGTAGCCCTGCCGCGCGATGTCGAACGTGTGCCGCCGGCCGCACCGCAAAGCGCCCGCCGACAGATGGAGCCCACCGCCGCAAAGGGGGCAGCGCAGTACACCCAGGAGCCTGCGGCGCGGATCTCCGTCTTCGAACGCGCTCGGGGGCATGCTCTGTTCCTCGGCATCGGTCGTCATCAGTCAACGTTCTGTCGGCTGAGCCACGTGCTCGGCACGAGCCCGCGACAGCGACGGCGATACAGCCAAAACCACCGAGCCGGCTCCTGCGGGCCTCGCGAACCGACATCGGGGATTTTCCCATGCGGACCCCGTGCGGCCGTCAGGGGGCCGCCTGAGGCTCCGGACGGGGGCTCGACGGAGATCGTCCAAGGTGACTCTCGGTCGATCACCGTGCGCAAGATCGCCGATACGGTACGCGAACACGTAAGGCCGAACTCCGGCGTGTCCACGAAGCTGCGGCCCTGCGAGCCCCGCCCCGGACGTCCGTGTGGCGCGTGGACATCCTGACGACGGAGCACATCAACGCCTGCCCAACGACTCGAAAGCCGCAAGCCGCGAGTCACGAGCGGACAAAAGCCCGTGGCCAAGCGACGGTTCACCACGGTGCAACTGCGGTCCCGCCCCCAGGGGGTATTCCTCGCCATGCCCCGAAGAGCGGCGGTTCGGGTGTTGCTCGGCAGTCGGCGCTGGACACATCCACCACCTCGGCAGAGCCGTCAACGGGGTTGAGAGCCTGCCCGCAATAACCCGGAAACGATGAAATCCCGACCGATCGTCATGATCGGTCGGGATCTCTCCAACCACTCCCAAGTCAGCCCGAGAGCAGCTGTGTTGTTGTGGACCTGAGGGGATTCGAACCCCTGACCCCCTCGATGCGAACGAGGTGCGCTACCGGACTGCGCCACAGGCCCTTGCAACGAGGAAAACTCTAGCACCCCGCAGAGGGTGGTCGTGAACCGGTTATCGGCTGGTCCACGACGTTCACTCGTTGGCGGCGCGCGGGCGGTCGGGATCGGCGTACTGGTCGAACAGCGGCGTCCGGGAGCTGCGCGGGCGGCGCACCGGAGGCTGCTGGGGGCGGGGCTCAGCCGTCCCCTTGGGCTGCTGGCCTTCGCGGCGCTCGTGGGGCTCCCGGGCAGCCGCGGCGTCGCCAGGCGTCGTACCGGAACGGGCCGAACTCCAGGTGCCGGGAGCACCGAGGTCGACACCCTCCGACGTACGGGGAGCGACAGGAGCGGTCACGTAGGTCGGCAACGGCACCGGAACGGGCGCCCAACCGTCCTCACCGGACTGCTGGGCGCGCTGCTGGTCGACCCACTCGGCGTGGTCGGTCTGCTCCACCAGGGCGCGGCGGTCGGCGGAACGGGGCGAGGGCGCAGGGGCGGGCGCCGGCGGCGGAGCCGGACGGGCCGCTTTGGGCGCGGGCACGGGGCGCTCGTCGCTTTCGAGGCCGCGGTCCGTCACCTGGGCGGCAGGTCGCGGTGCCCTGAGGCGTCGCGCAGCCTCGGCAGCCCGCCGCTGGTCGAGGCGCACCTCGTAGCGGCGGCGCTCCTGGCGGCGCATCTGGCCGATGTAGACGGTCAGCAGGACCGCCGGAATCGCCGGGACCCACAGCAGCTCGACGCCGCCGACGGCAGCGGCGATGGCGCCGGCCGTGAAGGCGAGGAAGAGCGAGGTGGTGATGCGGCGGCGGCGTGCGAGCAGTTGGGCGCGCTTGTCCTTCCCGCCGCCCGGGCCGGCCACCGGGCCTGCCTGCGGTGCGGAACGGGCAACCGGGCGTCGCACCTCGGTCGCAGGCACGGCCAGCCCCCGGACGTCGACCGACACGTCCGGCTCATCCGGGTCGGCGTCGTCGTCCGGCGCATCGGCGTCGGGCTCGACGTTCTCACCGCGCGCCCTGGCGACGCGCCGCTCCATCGCCGCACGCCCGGACAGCAGCCGGATGGCGGTGCTGAAGCGTTCCGTCGGACGCGCTTCGTTGAGCTCGTCCTGCCTACGGAGCCACATCGGCACCAGGTAGGCAGCCCAGGCCCCGACGATGACTGCGTAGATGAGGCCACTACTGCTCACGAGCTACACCGTAGGGGCGATCGAGACACGCCATTGGCAATTCGGCCCGGTGTGTCGCACGATCTGGCTGATAGATCGAGATTTTTGTGCGATCAGCGCCCCATCGCCTTTACTTTCGAACATTAGTCTTATTTTTGGGATGTGCTCGGCCTTGCTTGCCGCCACCGGTTGAGGAGGCCGTCGGGCACCTCTTCGGCAGTGAGCGCGTAGACGAGGTGGTCGCGCCATCCGCCGTCGATATGCAGATAGCGCGGACGCAGGCCCTCCTCCCGGAAACCGAGCTTTTCGGCGACTCGGCGGCTGGGGCCGTTCTCGGGCCGGATGCACACCTCCACCCGGTGCAGTCCGACCCGCCGGAAGCAGTGGTCGACGGCAAGGGCGACGGACGTCGGCATCACACCGCGACCGGCGACCGCCTCGTCCACCCAGTAGCCGATGTGCGCCGAGCACATGGAGCCCCAGGTGATTCCGGCGACGGTCAGTTGACCCGCGAGCCGCCCCTGATAGTCGATGACGAACGGCAGCATGCGCCCCGCGTTCGCCTCACGGCGAAGGTGTCTGACCATCTGACGGTACGTGGGGCGCTGCACGACCTGCCCCGGCGGTGCGGGCGGCACGGTGGCCTCCCAGGGGCGCAACCAGTCGCGGTTGCGCCGGTTGACCTCACGCCATGCGCGCTGGTCGCGCATCCGGATCGGGCGGAGGGTGATGTCACCGTCCACCAACTCGGCCGGCCAGGACCCGTTCAGCTCGGTCTCCCAGTGACGGAATGCGGATCGTCGCCTGAGTGGCGATCCGGCTGCTCTTGAGGGTGATCGCCGCCGCGGATCTGGTCGACGGCATGTGCGACAAGCGGTGCGAGGACGGTGAGCCCGTCCTTCACCCCGCCGGTGGAGCCGGGAAGGTTCACCACCAGGGTGCGCCCTGCGACCCCTGCGACGCCACGTGAGAGCGCCGCGGTGGGCACTTTGCGCGTACCAGCGGCACGGATCGCCTCGGCGATGCCCGGCACCTCGTAGTCGAGCAGTGTCTTTGTGGCCTCGGGGGTGCGGTCGGTCGGCGAGAGCCCGGTGCCGCCGGTGGTGATCACCACGTCGTAACCGGCTTCCACTGCGGCGGCAAGCGCCTCACGCACGGGTTCCCCGTCGGGCACGACCCGGGGGCCCTCCGCGGCGAAACCCCACTCGGTCAGTGCCGCGACGATCAAGGGGCCGCCCCGGTCCTCGTACACGCCCGCTGCGGCGCGGTTCGACGCGGTGACGGCCAAGGCGCGCGGGCGGCCACTTGGCCGGTCGGCACCGTGTGCACTCATGACCGCCGCCAGTCACCGGACTTGCCGCCGGTCTTCTCCTCGACGCGGACATCAGTGACAACGGCGCCCTTGTCGACGGCCTTGACCATGTCGACGATGGTGAGCGCGGTGACCGTGACAGCGGTCAGCGCCTCCATCTCGACACCTGTGCGGTCGGTCGTCCTGACCGTCGCGGTGATCTCGACCGCCTGGTCGGTCACCTCCAGGTCGATCGTCACAGCGGACAGCGACAGCGGGTGACACAACGGGATGAGGTCGGGGGTGCGTTTGGCACCCATGATGCCGGCGACCCGTGCGACGGCGAGCGCATCGCCTTTCGGCAGCCCGTCGGCACGCAGGAGTTCGACAACCCGGGGCGCAACCAGGACGCGTCCCGTGGCACGCGCGGTACGTGCGGTGACGTCCTTCGCGGAGACGTCGACCATACGGGCTGCGCCTGCCTCGTCGACGTGGCTGAGGTGCTGCTGAGCGCTGCTCATCGTTCTCCTGGTGCGGTCGCTTGCGCAGACACCGTATCGGCCTGCTGCCGGGCACGGCGCGTTGGCCCGCAAGCCAGGATGCCAGTGCTAGTCGAGGACGACCACGTCGACTTCGCTGCCCGCGGCGAGCGAGGTGACCTCTTCCGGTACGACGATCAGCGCATCGGCGTACGCGAGTGCCTTGACCAGGTGGGACGCCGCACCACCCACAGGAGTGACGGTCCCGGACCGCTTGTCGTACTGCGCCCTCAGGAACTGCCGCCTACCGTCCGGCGAGTCCTCGATCGCGGTGGTGCAAGCCGCTTGTACGACCCGGCGGTGAACGTCAACCGCGCCCATGAGAGTGCGGATCACCGGTCGCGCGAACATCTCGAACGACACATAGGCGCTCACCGGGTTGCCCGGCAGCGCAAGGAGAGGAGTGCGTTCGGGACCGATCCGGCCGAACCCCTGCGGCTTACCCGGCTGCATGGCGAGCCTTCGGAAGTCGACGTGCCCGGCGGCATCGTCCGCGTCGTCGCCGAAAGAACCTCCCAATGACGTCAGCGCTTCCTTGACTACGTCGTAGGCGCCGACACTGACGCCACCACTGGTGACGATGACGTCGGCGCGGATGAGCTGGTCCTCGATGGTGGCGCGCAGCGTCTCGACCTCGTCGGCGACGGCCCCGACCCGGTACGCGATGGCACCGGCGGCCCTGGCGGCGGCGGTGAGCGCGAAGCTGTTGGAGTCGTGGATACGGCCCGGGGTCAACTCCTCACCCGGTTGGACCAATTCGCTGCCTGTGGAGACGATCACGACCCTGGGGCGCGGCCGGACGGTGACCGTTCCGCGGCCGATCGCCGCCAGGAGCCCGATCTGAGGTGCTCCGAGGACCGTGCCCGCCGCGAGCGCCAACTCGCCGGCTGTGACATCACTGCCGCGGGCCCGCACGAACTGACCCGCTTCCGGAGCCCTGTGCACGCGGACCTCGCCGCTGGCGCCTCCCGGGTCGTCGCCGAAGGCCGTCATGGAGTCGACCGGTCCGCCGCCTGTGCCGCCGTCGGTCCACTCGACGGGGACGACGGCCTCGGCTCCCTCGGGCAGCGGGGCGCCGGTCATGATGCGGGCCGCCTGTCCCGGGCCCACGGCGGGCGGCTCACCGCTGCCCGCGGCGATGTCGCCGATCACCTCGAGCACGGCAGGGTGCTCCCGGGTCGCCGCCTTGGTGTCGGCCACCCGTACGGCGTAACCGTCCATGGAGCTGTTCGGGAACGGTGGCAGCGACGTGGGCACCGTCACGTCCTCGACCAGTACGCACCCTTGGGCGTCGAGGAGTTGCAAGTCGATCGGGTCCAGCGGTGAGAGCTGCCCCAGGATGTTGTCCAGGTGCTCCGCGACGGACCACAGACGATCGACTCCGTGACTCACTCTTGCATCTCCTCATTGACGTACGAACGCAACCAGGCCCTGAAGTCGGGGCCCAGGTCTTCACGTTCGCATGCCAGTCGGACAATCGCACGCAGATAGTCACCTCGGTCGCCGGTGTCGTAACGGCGGCCGGTGAAGACGACGCCGTGCACAGGGCCGGCAACCGTCTCCTGGTGGGCCAACTCGCGAAGGGCGTCGGTGAGCTGGATCTCGCCGCCCTGGCCGGGCTGGGTCTTCTTGAGGACCTCGAAAACACCGGGGTCGAGTACGTACCGTCCGATCACGGCGTAGTTCGACGGCGCGTGTGCGGCTTTCGGCTTCTCCACCAGGTCGGTGACACGCACCACGTCGGAGTGAGCGGTCGGCACTATGGCGGCCGACCCGTACAGGTGAATGCTGCTCGGGTCGACTTCCATGAGCGCGACGACGCTCCCGCCGTACTGCTCCTGGACGTCGATCATCCGAGGCAGCAGCGGGTCGCGCGGGTCGATGAGGTCGTCGCCGAGCAGCACCGCGAACGGCTGGTCCCCTACGTGTGGCTCCGCGCACAGCACCGCGTGTCCCAGACCCCGCGGGTCGCCCTGGCGTACGTAGTGCATGGTGGCGAGGTCGCTGGACTCGCGCACCCTGGCGAGCCGGGAATCGTCGCCCTTGCGGCTGAGCGCCTCTTCGAGTTCGTAGTTGCGGTCGAAGTGGTCCTCCAGCGGCCGTTTGTTGCGACCGGTGACCATCAGCACATCGGAGAGCTGTGCCGCGACCGCCTCCTCCACGACGTACTGGATCGCCGGCTTGTCCACCACCGGCAGCATCTCCTTGGGGGTGGCCTTGGTGGCAGGCAGGAACCTGGTGCCGAGTCCGGCCGCCGGGATGACAGCCTTGGAGATCCGGGTCCGCGTACGTGTACTCGTCATGCCGTGCACCATAGCGACGAAGAATGTGGAGAAGATGAAGAAAGAGTTGATTGCGGTTGATGGCCTTACCCAGAATTCGGTCACAGTATGACCGGCGTTCCGATGCACAAGGCCGAGTTGCGCGCACGAATCCTGGAAGCCAGGCGCGCATTGACCGCGAGTGAACGCCGGGCGGCAGGCGCGGCGCTTGCCCAGAGGGTACGGGACTGGGCACCACTGGCAAGCCCCGGGACGATCGCCGCCTACGTCTCCACCGGCACCGAGCCCGGAACACATGATCTGATCAACGCCCTCCATGCCGATGGCACACGCGTGCTACTCCCGGTGCTCCAGCCCGACAACGACCTCGACTGGGCCTGCTACGAGGGCCGGGACAGCCTTGCGAGGGCCTCACGGGGTCTTCTGGAGCCCACCGGAGACCTTCTGGGCCCCCAGGCCATCACCGCGGCGAACGCGGTGCTGCTGCCCGGACTCGCCGTGGACCGGCGCGGGGTGCGCCTGGGCCGCGGCGGCGGATCATACGACCGGGTGCTGCAGCGCTTGGCCGCGGCTGACGTCCACCCCGCGCTCGCAGTGCTGCTGTACGCGCACGAGGTGGTCGACACGGTTCCTTTCGAGCCGCACGACCACCTCGTCGACGCTGCCATCACCCCTGAGGGTGTCTCCCGGTTCCGTCACCCCGGCAGCGCGGCTACGGCGTGAGCGCCATCTTCGCCTTGGCAGCCTTGTCGACGCGCTTGTCGGAGTAGTACCAGGGCAGCAGCTTCCCGGCCGCCCACAGACTCGTCTGGTCGGTGTAGTGGGCGTTGAAGGCGTGGCCCGAGGCTCCTGTGAGGTTGATCCACCGGGACTTGTCGAAGTCCTGGAGGTTGACGATCATCCGCATGGAGGGCACCCACTCGACGTCGTACCCGCCGGCCGCGTTCCAGCCGGTGGCGTCGACGGCGGCCTCACCGCCGCTGAGCTGCCAGGGTCCGCGGTTCAGTATCGTCTTCAGGATGCCGGGGCCGTCGGTGCCCAGCGTCTGGTTCTTCAGCTCCAGCTTGTGCAGCCGGCCCCAGCTCCAGGTGTCTATGTCCTTGCCGAGCTTGGCGGTCAGTTCGTAGCGGGCGTCCTTCATGGCCTGCTGCAGCAGCTGGTCGCGGTCGCTGCGGTGCGACGCGTCCTGGTCGACGCCGTAGAACGCGGTGGTCGACATCGTCCACCACTGGCTGTTCGGCTCCTGGAGGATGTTGCGGACCACCTCGAACCAGCGGTCGCCGCCATCGGGCTGCGCCTCGTCGGCGTCCCGCTCGCCGCACTCCTCGACCGTCTTCGGCTTGCCGTCGAGGTCGTCGACGGGCCCCGTCGCCCCGACGGGAGGCACTCTCAGGCACTGCCCCTTGGGCCGCAGCTCCTTGGGCAGCTTGTTGCCGAAGGCCAGCTTCAGGACGTTGCGCCACACCGCGTTGAAGTAGGCGGCGGCAGCCGAGTCGGAGTCCTGGTTGTAGTCCCATCCCTCGAGCAGCTTCTGTGCGTCGCGCACATAGCTGCCCTTGTCGTTCTTTATGTTGATCTTCAGCAGGTAGGGCACGAGCAGCTTGGCGATCTCGCTGCTGTCGTCGTTCTGCATGGACTGCATGTCGTCCATGGAGATCTTGCCGCCGTCCTTGATCTTGGACGCGATGAGGTCGTTGATGCGCTGACTGCGCGTGCCGTAGTCCCAGTCGTCCGTCAGCAGGTAGGGGTACTTGCTCTGGTCGATGACAGCCTGGTTCGCGGTGACGATGTAACCGCTCGGCGGGTTGTACTCGTACGGCATCGCCTTGGTCGGGATGTATCCCTTCCAGTCGTAGTGCGAGTCCCAGCCGGGCACCGGGTAGGTGCCGTCGTCACCGGAGGCGCGCACAGGGACCTTGCCCGGCGCCTGGTAGCCGATGTTGCCCTTGGTGTCGGCGTAGATGAGGTTCTGCGACGGTACGGCGAAGTCCGCGGCCGCCGCACGGAACTGGGTGAAGTTCGTCGCCCTGTCGAGCTCGAACACCGCGTCCATGGTCTTCGAGGGCTGCAGCGCGGTCCAGTTCAAAGCGACCGCATAGCCGCTGTTGACGCCGCCTGGGGGGTCCGTGACGGGCGCGGTCTCACCGACCGTACGCAGTTCGTCGCTGCGGTCGGAGATCACCGGACCGTTGTTCGTCTCCCGGACGGTGATCGTGCGCGACTTGCCGCCGGCGACCTTGATCGTCTCGCGCCGCGTCGTGAACGGCACCTGCTTGCCGTCGAACAGGTACGTCTTGGCGGTGACCTTCTCCAGGTAGAGGTCGGTCACGTCGGCACCCAGGTTGGTCATGCCCCACGCTATGTCCTGGTTGTGGCCGATGATCACACCGGGCATTCCGGAGAACGTGAAGCCGGTGACGTCGTAGGGGCACGACTTGCTCAATGTGCGGCAGTGCAGCCCCATCTGGTACCAGACGGACGGCAGCTGCGGCGCAAGGTGCGGGTCGTTCGCAAGCAGCGGTTTGCCCGTCGTCGTGTACTTGCCGGACACCACCCAGGAGTTCGAACCGATGCCGCTGCCGGTCGGGCCGAGCAACGTAGGCATCTGGTCGATGATCTGGGAAATACCGGCGAGCTGGGTGTCGACCGAGCTGCTGATGTTCTGGGGGCTGCTGGAACTCGTGGAGTCCTGCGAGCCGGCCGAATCCGCCGGGGTGTACGTCTTGGTGGTCGGGTCGACCGTCCCCGCCTCGACGATCGGCTGGTTACGGCTGTAAGGGTAATCCGGGTAGAGCTGCTTGATCTGCGCCTGGCTGAGGCGGCTCGTCATCAGGGTGCGGTCGATCTCGTCCTGCATGTTGCCGCGCAGGTCCCACGCCATGGCCTTCAACCACGCCACGGAGTCGATTGGCGTCCAGGGCTCCGGCTTGTAGTTGTTGCTCAACGACAGCGCGGCGTACTCCAGGGACAGCGAGGCGCCGCTGTGGTCCGCCAGGTAGGCGTTGACACCGTCGGTGTACGCCTGCAGGTACTCCTTGGTGGTGGCGTCGAGTTCGGTGTCGTACTCCTTCTGCGCGACACCGCGCCAGTCCAAGGTGCGCAGGAAGGCGTCGGTCTCGACCTCGCTCTTGCCGAACATCTCCGACAACCGCCCCGAGGTGAGGTGACGGCGTACGTCCATCTCGTAGAAGCGGTCCTGCGCCTGTACGTAACCCTGGGCGCGGAACAGGTCGTCGGGGGTGTCCGCGTACAGCTGCGGAATGCCGTTGGCGTCCCGGTCGACGTCGACGGGTGCGGACAGGCCCTTGAGCTTCAGGGAACCCGACGTCTGCGGGAAGGAGGCGCGCACTGTGCTGACGCTCCAGTACGACCCGTAGCCAAGGCCCGCCACGAGCAGGAGCACGACCGCAATCACGATGATGCGTAGGCGGCGGGACTTCTTCCGTGCGGGCATCGCTGTCCTTCGAGGGCAGGGTGGACCGGATGATCAAGTGCTGGTTGTGCAAGGGCAACCATAGGCGCACGGGCTGTGGCCGGGAGACCGGGCGTCCGGGTGACCATACAGCGGACCAGGGAATGTCAAGGGAGGGTAAATTATTAGGTAAGGCAACGAAGTTGAAAGGACCGGGCCCCTGACTGTCCACCACCTGAACGAGATCCTGCTGATCGGCGCCGCGGTCCTGCTGGTCGCCGTGGTCGCCGTGCGGCTGGCCTCACGAAGCGGCCTGCCGACGCTGCTCGTCTACCTCGGCATCGGCGTGATCATCGGACAGGACGGCCTGTTCGGCTTCACCTTCGACAATGTCCAGCTCACCCAAGTGCTGGGCTACGCGGCACTGGTGGTGATCCTTGCCGAGGGCGGTCTCGGCACCAAGTGGCAGGAGATCAAGCCCGCGGTCCCGGCAGCATCCGTCCTGGCCACCGTCGGATTGCTGGCGAGCGTGTTCGTCACCGCGACCGCCGCGCACTACCTGGTCGGACTGGGCTGGCGACAGGCGCTGATCGTCGGCGCCGTGGTGTCGTCGACGGATGCCGCGGCGGTGTTCTCCGTCCTGCGCAACATCTCGCTTCCCACTCGGGTGACCGGCGTCCTGGAGGCCGAGTCCGGCTTCAACGACGCCCCCGTGGTGATCCTTGTGGTGGCGTTCTCCTCAACCAGCCCCGTCGAGCACTGGTACCGGTTGCTCGGCGAGATAGCGCTGGAGCTGGCGATCGGTGCTGCCATCGGCTTCGCGGTGGGCTGGATCGGCGCGTACGGCCTCAAGCGCGTCGCCCTGCCGGCGTCCGGCCTCTACCCCATCGCCGTCATGGCCATCGCGGTGGCCGCGTACGCCGCCGGCGCCATGGTGCACGGGTCGGGCTTCCTCGCCGTCTACATCGCTTCGCTCGTCCTGGGCAACTCCAAGCTGCCGCACCGCCCCGCCACGAGGGGCTTCGCCGAGGGACTCGGCTGGATCGCGCAGATCGGATTGTTCGTCCTGCTCGGGCTTCTGGTGACACCGCACGAACTGGGTGACGACATCGTGCCCGCGATCATCATCGGGCTGTTCCTGACGCTGGTGGCGCGGCCTGCCTCGGTGGCCGTCAGCCTCCTGCCGTTCGGTGTCTCCTGGCGTGATCAGGTGCTGATGTCATGGGCCGGCCTGAGAGGCGCCGTGCCCATCGTCCTGGCGACCATCCCGATGGTCGCCGACGTCGCGGACAGCGAACGGATCTTCAACATCGTCTTCGTCCTCGTGATCATCTACACCCTGGTGCAGGGACCGACGCTGCCCTGGGTCGCCCGGCATTTGCACCTCGGCGACACCGACGGAGCCGACGCCGCCGATCTCGGCATCGAATCCGCACCCCTTGAACGTCTGCAAGGGCACCTGTTGTCGGTCGCGATCCCCGGCGGCTCGAAGATGCACGGCGTCGAAGTCGGCGAGCTGCGGCTGCCGCAGGGCGCCGCCGTGACGCTGGTGGTGCGCGACGGCAAAAGCTTCGTTCCGCAGCCGGCGACCATATTGCGCAGGGGTGACGAGCTGCTCGTCGTAGCCACCGACCCGGTGCGCGATGCGACAGAGGACCGCCTTCGCGCCGTCGGACGCGGCGGCAAGCTGGCGGGTTGGCTGAGCGGCGGCGGGTGACCTCGAGGCACAGGAGGACAGGTCGCGGCTACGTATGATGAGGAGGTATTTGTCGAGTACGACCCCTGCCTGACGCAGGACCGGCGCGGGGTGCCCGCGCTGAGCGGACGGTCCTCGGCGCGAGCGCCTCCTATGGTGCGCACGCGCTACCAGGCGGCAGAAAGTCCGGAACGTGGCATCCAAGGTGCCGACATCTTCGTCGTCCCCCCTGCCTTCCTCGCCTTCCCTGAAGCCCCTGGCCACAGCTGCGCGGACGACGCCCGATGCGCGGACCGCGCAGAAGGCTCGCAGCACCGGGTACCGCGGGCTGCTTCGCACTCCTGGAGCATGGGCGTTCGTCCTGCCGGGATTCGCCGCACGGCAGCCGTTCGCGATGCTGACCATCAGCATGGTGCTGCTCGTCCGGCACGCGACCGGCTCCTACGGGATGGCGGGCGCCGCAGCAGCCATCACCGGAGCCGCGAGCGCCCTGTGCGCGCCTCAGGGCGGCCGTCTCGCGGACCGCTACGGCCAGCGCGCGGTCCTGCTGCCCGGGGCCGCCCTGCACACGCTGTCCGTGCTCGCCGTGGTCGTACTCGCGGTGTCCGGGGCGCCCGCCTGGGCGCTGCTCCTTACCGCCGTGCCCGCAGGCGCCACGGTCCCGCAGATCGGGCCAATGGTGCGGTCCCGCTGGTCCGTCGCCCTGGATGACCCCGCGTCGCCCCTGATGCAGACTGCGGCGGCCTTCGAGTCCGTGACGGACGAGCTCACCTTCGTGGTGGGGCCGGTCATCGCGACCGCGCTGTGCACCTCCGTCCACCCGGCGGCCTGCCTGGTCGCCGAAGCAGGGTTGACCCTGGTCGGTGGCGCGCTCTTCGCCGCCCAGCGCCGCTCCGAGCCGCAGCCGCACCGGTCGTCGGCGGACGGCGGCGTCAAGCACGCCTCCGCATTGTCACTCCCTGGGGTGCAGGCGTTGGCGATCGCCTTCCTAGGTGTCGGGGCAGTGTTCGGGGGCATGCAGGTGTCGCTCGCCGCATTCACCCAGGAGATCGATCGGCCGGGCCTGAACGGTGTGCTCTACGGCGCCTTCGCGGCAGGCAACATGGTGTCCGGGGCGATCTACGGTGCCGTGTCCTGGCGCCGTACACCCCGCGCTCGGCTCCTCGCCGCCTATATGGGTCTCGCGGCGGCCTGTGCCCCTCTTTGGGCCACCCACTCCCTGGCGCCGCTGAGTGTGCTGCCCTTGATCGCGGGTCTGTTCATCGCGCCCACAATCGTGACGGCGTACTCACTCGTCGACACCTTGGTGCCCCGGTCGGCGCGGACCGAGGCGTTCACGTGGCTCACCGGGGCGGTCGCTTTCGGACAGGCGATCGCGGTGACCGTCGCAGGCCTGCTGACGGACGCACACGGTTCGTCGGCCGGCTTCGCGGTGCCACTGGTGGGCACGGTGACCGCGCTCGCGGTGCTGATCGGGCTGCGCGGGCGCCTGGCCCCTCCCCCCGCAGGGGCGAAGGCGACGGGTGGGATCGGTCACCGTCCGCCGGTCTCAGTGGACTGACGGCGGGAAATACTGCACTATTGAGCGTCGTTAGCACTCAACAAGTGAGAGTGCCAGGAGGAGCAAGTGCCGACGTACCAGTACCAGTGCACCGAGTGTGGCGAGGGCCTTGAGGCGGTGCAGAAGTTCAGCGACGACGCGCTGACCGAGTGCCCCAACTGCGGCGGACGGCTGCGCAAGGTCTTCTCGGCAGTGGGCGTGGTCTTCAAGGGCTCCGGGTTCTATCGGACCGACAGCCGCGGCTCCTCGTCGAGCAGCACCCCGGCGCCCAAGAGCAGCACCTCGGACACCAAGTCCACCGACAGCAGCAAGCCGTCCACTCCGAGCAGCACGCCTGCCTCCGGCTCCTCCTCGTCATCGAGCAGCGCGTCGGTCGCCTGACCGGCGCCCCGGCACGAGCGCGGCACTCGTAAGACTCCGACGGCCCCCGCTGTCCACACAGCGGGGGTTCGTTGCGTCTTCGGCCCGATTAGGCTGCTCCCCATGGTCGAAAACAGCGGCGCGCAGACTCTGGCGGAGATCGGCGTCATCGGGGGATCAGGGTTTTACTCGTTCCTCGATGATGTGACGGAAGTCACTATTGATACGCCCTATGGTGCGCCGAGCGACTCACTGTTCGTCGGCGAGGTCGCCGGACGCCGGGTCGCGTTCCTGCCCCGGCACGGCCGCAAGCACCACCTGCCGCCGCACCGCATCAACTACCGCGCCAACCTGTGGGCCCTGGCGTCGGTCGGCGTACGCCAGGTACTCGGGCCCTGCGCGGTAGGGGGCCTGCGGACCGAGTACGGGCCCGGCACACTCCTCGTCCCCGACCAACTGGTCGACCGGACCAAGAGCCGGCTTCAGACGTACTTCGACGGCGAGACCCGTGCCGACGGCCGGACACCCAACGTGGTGCACGTGACCTTCGCCGACCCGTACTGCCCTGTCGGCCGGCGCGCCTCGATCGCCACCGCGAGGGCCGGCGGTTGGGAGGCCGTGGACGGGGGAACACTGGTCGTCGTCGAAGGCCCGCGGTTCTCCACGCGCGCGGAGTCCCGGTGGCATGCTGCGCAGGGCTGGTCGGTCGTGGGGATGACGGGGCATCCCGAAGCGGTCCTCGCCCGAGAACTCGGTCTGTGTTACACCTCGTTGACGCTGGTCACGGACCTGGACGCGGGTGCGGACACCGGCGAGGGCGTCTCGCACGAGGAGGTCCTCGAAGTGTTCGCGGCGAATGTCGGGCGGATGCGTGACGTCCTCTTCGACGTGGTCGGGGCGCTGCCGGAAAGCAGCGAGCGGGACTGCCTGTGCGTCGATCCCCTCGGCGGGCAGGACGCCGGCATCGAGCTTCCCTGACTCCGTCCGCCGGACGAGCGCGCGGGCGTCCGCGCGGGCGTCTGAGCACCGACGGCCGGTCCACGGTTCCTGGGCCCGCTCGAACTCCCGCGCCCGTTCGCCGGTTCCTCCCCCACCCGTGGAATCCAGGCGGGGGAGGCGGAGTTGCCGGGGCCCGACAGGGTTCGGCAGCGGTCAGGCGGTGGTGCAGGTGGCGGTGGGCCAGGTCCAGGTGCCGTTGGTCTGGAGTGTGATGCCCCAGGTGTTGCCGTTGCCGTTGGGGGTGGCGACGAGGGTTTGGGCGTCAGGGTAGGAGGCGCTGATGTTCCAGGTGGCAATGATCTTCTCGGGGGTGGGGACGTTCACGGTGACGCGCCAGGCGGAGGAGCCGCTGACAGCGATGCTGAGGTTGTAGCGGTCGCTCCACTGCTCGCCCGCCGTGAACTGTACGGTGCAGCCGCTGCCGCCGCCCCCGCCGGTGGTGCCGCCGGTGGTGCCGCCGGTGCTCGTACCGCCGGAAGTGGTGCCGCCGCCGCTGTCCACCGTGATGCTGGAGTTGCCGCTGCTCTGGTAGCCCTCGGTGGCGAGGATCATGTAGTTGAAGGTGCCGAGGTTCATGCCGTGGCTCGCCCAGGCGTCAAAGTGGTTGCCGGTGGTGATGGTGCCGCCGGTGCGCTTGGACTGCCGGACGCTCCAGTACTGGTTGAAGGTCGCGGTGCCGATGATGGAGGGGGCGTTGACCCGCTGGGTCTCGTAGATGTCGTACGTGCCCCCGTCGCTGGTGACGGTGCCCTTGTAGGTGCCGGTGGGCCGGTAGGTGCCGTAGTTGTCGACGATGTAGTACTCGACGAGCGGGTTGGTGGTCCACCCGTACAGGGACAGGTAGGCGTTGCCCGAGGGGTTGAAGCTGCCGGAGTAGTCGACGGCGCGGCGGCTTCCGGTGGCCCAGCCCTTGCCGGCCACGAAGTTGCCACTGTTGCTCCAGGAGGTGCCGTAGGAGCCGCCGGCGCCGAGGTTCATCGAGGTGGAGCCGCCGCCGTCGGTCCAGAACGAGTAGTAGTAGCCGTTGTTGGTGCCGGTCTGGCTGGTAGTGATGATCGTGTCGGCGTTGGCGGTGCCCGGCAGGATCATCGCGGCCGCGGCGACGAGCGCGGCGGCGCACAGTGTGCCGAGCAGCAGGCGGAACAGGCCCGCTCTGCGGCCGTCCGGGCGGGGCGCGACGGCGCCGCCCGCGGGGGCTTCATGTGTCCGGTTCATCATGTGCGTGCTTCCTCCTTGTGAAGGCGTGGGGGTCAGGCAGCACGGCCCCGACGGAGCGACGGGCGCCCCGCGGTGACGGCGAACAGTGTTGAACCGGCCCATCGGACTGTCAACACTTTCGGCATGATTTACGAAAGAGTCGCCGCCAGTTCGGCGGCGCGGCCACGCCAATGTCCCTGATCAATGGCCGGATTGGACAGACGAGCCACGGCGGACGCGATCCATGGTTCGCGAATGACGCACTCGGTGTCGGGATAAATTCTCGAAACTTTCGCCTATCTTCACGAAGATGCGACGATGCGACGGCACACCCCCGAGGCGGTTCCCCGGACGCCCTCCCGTCCACGCGGCCAACCGGCCGCGCGGCGCGCGTCCAGTCGTGGGAGCGCTCCCGGCGCGAACACGACACGGCGGCAAGCCGCCAAGGACCCGCATTGACCGGCGGATCACCCGCGCTGGATTTTTGTGCTGGCCACTCCCCCCACACCTCCCCCTCCGACAACGTTGCCGGCTTCCCCCGCCACCTCCGGGAGTCCCCTTGCCAGTCAGACCCATACCCGACCGGCCGGCCACCGCCCGGCCGCGCCCCGCCGCCGCGGCAGCGGCCGCCGCGCTCCTCGCCGTCCTCGCAGTCCTGGCGGTGCTGCTCCCCCAGCAGGCCGTCGCCGTTCCGGCCTCCGCCGGGAGTGGCACCGCCGGCGGTTCCAGCGCCGGCTCCGGTTCCAGCGCCGGCTCCGGCTCCAGCTCCGGCTCCGGCTCCGGCACGGGCGCCGGCTCGGTCGGCGCCGAACCGGCCTGCGGCACCCCGCAGCCGGGCCACTTCAGCTGCTTCGCGCTGCGGCGTACCGACCGCACCCCCTCCCTCGGCGTGCGGCGCGACAGTTCGGGTGCCGCCGCGGCCCCGGACGGCTTCGCACCGGCCGACCTGCGCGACGCGTACGACCTGCCGGCCGACGGCGGCGCGGGCGCGACCATCGCGGTGGTCGACGCCTACGACAACCCCGACGCCGAGTCGGACCTCGCGGTCTACCGGGCGCAGTACGGCCTGCCCGCCTGCACCAGCACCGACGGCTGCTTCCGCAAGGTGGACGAGTACGGCGGCGCCGGCTACCCCGCCTCCGACGAGGGCTGGGCGTCCGAGATCGCGCTCGACCTCGACATGATCTCCGCGGTCGCCCCGCAGGCCCACATCCTGCTGGTGGAGGCCGACTCGGCCGGCTCGGACGACCTGGGCACCGCGGAGAACACCGCGGTCGGGCTCGGCGCGCAGTACGTCTCCAACTCCTGGGGCGGCTACGGCGACAGCACCGACGATCTGGCGTACGACTCCGCGTACTTCGACCACCCCGGCGTCGCGGTGGTCTTCAGCTCGGGCGACGACGGCTACGGCGTCAGCTACCCGGCGTCCTCGCCGTACGTGACCGCGGTCGGCGGCACCTCCCTGGTGCGCGACTCCAGCTCCCGCGGCTGGGACGAGTCGGTGTGGAACGGCGTCACGCAGGGCGCGGACGGCCCGCACTGGGGCGCGGGCGGCTCCGGCTGCTCCGCGGTCGAGCCCAAGCCGCCGGCCCAGTCGGCGGTCGACTGCGCCGGCCGCTCGGTCGCCGACGTCAGCGCGGTGGCCGACCCGGCCACCGGCGTCGCGGTCTACAACTCCTTCTCCGACGTGGGCTGGAACGTCTACGGCGGCACCAGCGCCTCCGCGCCGATCATCGCCGGGGTGTACGCACTGGCCGGCACCCCTGTCACTGGCACGTACCCGTCGTCGTACCCGTACGAGCGGTCCGGGTCGCTCAACGACGTGACCCGCGGCGACAACGCCAGTTGCGCGGACAGTTCACTGTGCGGCTACGGCACCACCCCGCAGTGCACGCCCGCTTACACCTGCCAGGCGCAGCCCGGGTACGACGGGCCGACCGGACTCGGTACGCCCGAGGGCACCGCGGCCTTCCGGCCCGGCCCACACGGCACGGTGGGCGGCACCGTCACCGACTCGGCCACCAAGGACCCGATCTCCGGGGCCACGGTCTCGCTCGGGCAGTACAAGGCGACCACCGACGCCAAGGGCCGCTGGACGCTGGACATCCCGGCCGGCTCCTACCCGCTGACGGTCACCGCGTTCGGCTACGCCGACGACGACGGCGGGACGGTGGACCTCGTTGACGGGGACGTGCTCACCAAGGACGCGGCGCTGACCGCGGTGCCCTCGCAGGCGCTGTCCGGCACGGTCAAGGACGGCGGCGGGCACGGCTGGGGCGTGTACGCGAAGGTCACCCTCGACGGGGTCCCCGGCACGGTCTTCACCGACCCGGCCACCGGGCACTACACGGTGAAGGTCCCCATGAACCGGACCTACACCCTGCACGCGACTGCCCTCTACCCCGGCTACAAGACCGCCGACGCCACCGTGGCGGTCGGCGCGGGGCCGAAGACCGCGGACCTGTCGCTGCCCCTGAACACGACCGGCGCGCTGCCACCGGGCTACCAGGTCGCGTACCACGGCGGCGGGCTCCAGTCCTTCGCCAACTCCACGACCCCTGACGGCTGGACGGTGAAGAACAACACCGACGCGGGCGGCTGGCAGTTCGACGACCCGCTCAACCGCGGCAACCAGACGGGCGGCACCGGGCGGTTCGCCGAGGTCGACGACTACGCCCTGGGCTGGAAGGACGCCGACACCGAACTGATCAGCCCTTCGTACGACTTCAGTGCGGAGAAGAACCCGCAGTTGCAGTTCGACACCGCGCTGCCCGCGCTGTACCGGGTGGCGGGCCTCACCGCGTCGGTGGACGCGAGCACCGACGGCGGGTCGACGTGGACCACGCTGTGGCAGCACACCGATGTCGTGGGCGGGCCCGCGCACGAGACGGTGCCGCTCACCGCGTACGCCGGGAAGTCCTCGGTGCGGCTGCGGTTCCACTTCACCGGCTCGCTGACCGGCATCTGGCAGATCGACAACGTGGCTGTCGGCACCCCGACGCTGGTCACCCGCCCCGGCGGGCTGCTGGCCGGGCAGGTCACCGACGCCAACACCGGTGACGGCGTGGTCGGCGCGACCGTCTCGTCCGCGGACGCGCCCTCGGACGCCGTGCACACCGTCGCCTCCCCCGGCGACCCTGCCGTCCCGGACGGCGTGTACTGGCTGTTCGCCGCCGCGGGCAAGCAGCAACTCACGGCGGGGCTACCGGGCTTCGGCTACCCGGATGTCACCGCGAAGGCCAAGGTGACCGCGAACGCCGTCACCACCGCGGACTTCGCACTGCACCCGGCCCAACTGCGCTACTCGGTCTCGTCGGTGGCCGCCGACGTGTCGTGGGGAGCCAGCCGGACCGTGCGGGTCCAGGTGAAGAACACCGGCGGCTCGCCGGCCACCTTCTCGCTCGGCGAGCAGGACCTCGGCACGGCGAAGCCGGCCGCCGCCGGGCCCGCCGTGCGCCGCACGGCGTCGGCGCTGACCCCCAACGGGCTGTTCACGGCAGCGCCTTCGAAGGCCGGAGCGGAGAACGGCACGAAGGACGGTACGAAGGCGGGCACGACGGCCGGAGCGAGCGGCGGTGCGGGCCCGTCCGCCACCGCGCCTGCCGCGGACCAGGCGTGGCAGCCGCTCGCCGACCTGCCCACGGCCGTCTACGGCGGGCTCACCGCCGTGGACCAGGGCGTGCTCTACACCGGGCTCGGCGAGACGGCCGACGGCCGCTGGAGCAAGGACTTCTCCTCCTACGACCCGGCCACCGGCACCTGGAAGGCGCTCAGCAGCCCGACCACCGGCCGGATCTACCCCGCCTACGGCGTCATCCGCGGCAAGCTCTACGTCACCGGCGGCCGCGACGCCTCAGGCGCGGCCATCGCTGGCGGCGAGGTCTACGACCCCGCCACCGACACCTGGTCGCAGATCGCCGACCTGCCGCACCCCTACGGCGCACCCGGCTCGCTGGTGATCGGCGACAAGCTCTACCTCGTCGGCGGCTGCGACCTGCTCGGCTGCGGCTACAACGACGTGCAGGTCTACAACCCGGCCACCGACACCTGGTCGGCCGGCGCCCCCTACCCCGAGCCGATCTCCTTCTCCTCCTGCGGCACCGCCGACGGCATCGCGTACTGCGCCGGCGGCGCCTACCAGCCGGCCGACGGGGCGCCCACCGACACCGCCCACACCTACAAACTCGACCCCGGCACCGGCTCCTGGCAGCGGGTCGCCGACGCCCCGTTCGACTTCTGGGGCGGCACCGGCACCGCGGCGGGCGGCAACCTGCTGACGGCCGGCGGCCAGGTGATCAGCGCCTCGGCACTCACCAACGAGGTGCACCTGTACGACCCGGCCGACGACTCCTGGTCCGCGCTGCCGAACCTGGCGCAGCCACTGCTGGGCGCATCGTCCGCGCCGGGCTGGTACGTGACCGGCGGCGTGGTCGCGGGCAACATCCCGCAGGCGACCGTGCAGGAGCTGGCCGGCTACGGCCAGGCACACGGCGACGTGCCGTGGCTGGCGGCCTCGGCGAAGAAGCTGACGGTCAAGGCCGGCGGCTCGGTCACCGTCAAACTCACCCTGGACGCCAGTGCGCTGACCTCCGCGGACCTCGGCGACCACCGGGCGGCGCTGCTGGTCGACAGCGACACGCCGTACGGGTCGCCGTCGTTGCCGGTCACCATGTCCGTGGTGGCTCCGGCCGGTTGGGGGCTGCTCGACGGCACGGTCACCGGCCGCGCTGCCGACGGCACGACCGCGCCGCTGGCCGGCGCGGTGGTCGAAGTGGACTCCGCGCAGGGCGACTTCACCCTCACCACGGGCACGGACGGCAGGTACGCACTGTGGCTGCCGGCCAAGGACAACCCGCTCACGGTGATCGTGGCCGCCGCCGGCTACCGGCCCGCGACCAGCACCGTACGGGTGGTGGCGCAGGGGGCGGTGAGCGCGGACTTCACCTTGCCGCACCTGTGAGCGCGCCGGTCGGCTGAGCGCTCAGGTCCGCTGAAAGCTCAGGTCCGCTGAGCGCTCGGGCACCTTTGAACGCCCGGTCCGTCGAGCGCTCGGGCCTCGGAACACTCGGGTCCGTCGGGCGTTCCCGATCATGCAACACCCGCCCGGCCACGGGCGGTTCGCGGGGCCCGGACGGCTGCTGCTCAGCCGGCCGGGTCCCGCGGCGCTCCCGGCGGGTCCGGCCGCCACCACCCGCGGCTGGCGGCCAGCACCCCGGCCTGGAAGCGGCTCGCCGCGCCGAGCCGGGTGAGCAGCGCCTGCACCCGGCGCTGCACCGTGCGGTGGCCGATGCCCAGATGGCGGGCGATAGTCTCGTCGGCCATCCCCATCGCCAGCATCGAGATGATCCGCCGCTCCTCCTCCGTGACGAACTCGTTCGGCCCGACCGACGCCGGCCGGTCCGGCATGTACGGCTGGGCCTGCGCCCACAGCGACTCGAAGAGCGCCGAAAGCGCGTCGAGCAGCGCCGAGGGGTGCACCAGGATGCAGGAGTCCAGCACCTGCGGGGTGGCCAGCAGCGGGATCAGCGCGGCCTGGTCGTCGGCGATGATCAGCTTCATCGGCGCCTGCGGCAGGAAGCGCACCTCCTCGCCCGCGGCGATGTCCAGTTCCACCCGCTCCATCGCGCCGGGCACGTCCAACGCGTCGCGGCCGTGCAGGAAGCGGCTGCGCACGCTGCGGCCGCCGATCACCGTCGCGGAGTTCACCCGGGTGCCGTCGCGGGTCTCGGCGTAGGGCGGCGCGTCGATGCCGCGCAGCTCGCGCTCGGCGCGGTGGAACAACTGCTGGCCGCAGCGGGCCACGCCGTCGCGACCGGTGATCACCTCGATCAGCGAGGCGGAGTCCCGGTCGCGCCGGGCGTCGCGGTGCCGCTCGGCGAGCCGCTCGATCAGCGCCCGCACCTGCTGGATGTCCCGCTCCCTGGCCAGCAGCAGCACCTCCAGCGCGTGGCCGGGCGGAAGCGCGGTGTACCCGGTCGGGGTGCCCGGCAGCCGGGAGATCAGCCCGCCGTCCTCCAGCCGGACCAGCGCCCCGGCGACCACGTCGGGCTCCAGCCCGGTCCTGCGGGCCAGTTCCTCGATCGGCAGGGGCGGGTTGTCGACCAGGGCGAAGTACAGCGCTTCGGCCGGCTGATCGAGTCCGAGAACTTCGAGCATGGCCACCTCCGCCCAAAAAGTAGCCCCAGCGCGCGACATGGTTGAACCCGGTACCTCAGCATCCCCGGCCCGTACCCGGTGTACCCGGTGCTCCTGGCCTGTGTCGGGCTGTGCCGGCCTGCGCCCGTGCGGAACATGGACCGGGACCGGGCAGACCTCGCCGCGTACGGCGGCGCCCCGATCCCGCAGTCGTCGCTCTTCATCGGCGGCAAGCTGGAAGACGTCACGAAGTCGGTTTTCCACCGGACACCGGTTGTCCACAGGGGCCGAAACAGCGCTGCGGGAAATGCGTCATCGTGGAGGGGCCGGCTCGATTCGGTCGGCGCCCTCTTTCCACGTAGGACGGTGTCGAGCGTGCCTTTCCCCAACTCTCCCACGGATTCCCCCGCATGCGTTCCCGACGAGCCATATGCCAAGCCCTCGTCGGATACGCCTCGACCGTACGCGCCACCGCGCATCGTTGTGCCGGACTTTCCTCCGGTCTGCGCCGGCGGACGCGGTGGAGGAAGGTTCGGCGCGGCATTGCGCCGCATGCGCCGGCACCTTGCCACGGGGTTGGGTGTGCTGGCGGTGTTGGCCGCCGTGCTCTCGACTCACGGCACCTCCCCGCGACACGAGCGGGCCGCGCCACGCGGCACTCCGTCGGCTCCGTCGACCGCGACCGGCTCACCTCCAAGGCCCGCTGAGCAACTGGTGCGGGCGCCCGTACGGATCGCCGACTCGGAGGCGGCCGCCCTTCTGCGCCCTGGCGCGCGCGTGGACGTGCTCGCCGGTGCCCGGGTGGTGGCGTCACGTGTGACGGTCGTAGCGGTACCGCCCAGTCCGGCTCAGTCGCGGCAGACGGCTTCCGCCCCGCCTGAGAGCGCCGGTGCGGGCAACGGCGCGCTGATCGTGCTGGCCGTGTCCCGCCGTACGGCAGCGGCACTGTCAGGAGCAGCCGCGGCGTCTCCGTTGGGGGTGGCTCTGTGCTGAATCTGTTCGCGAAGGACCGTCGTACCGCTTCTTTCGCTGGCGCTCTCCATGACGCGTGTCGGTTCTCCACAGCGGCGCGAGAGGAGCACCCTGGCGCTTCCGCTCGGGTTCAGGGTGATCGGCATTCTCCGACGCATGGACGTGATCACCGTCGCCCCGGCCGGCTCGCCCGCCTTCAGAACTGTCGCGAACTGAGTGGCAGGCGGGCCCGTCGATCGCCTCGTCGAAGCATTCGATATGAGGGACCGCGCTGGGTCCTGGTCCTTTCACAGAAGACCGTACGGGACAGCGGCCGTGCACACCTCGACCGTCCGCACCTCGACCGCACCGAAAAGGCCGCTGTTCCCACGGCAGACGCCCAGGCACTTCGGACCGGCGCGCTCACCGAAACGCAATGCGACGAGGCTGCCCCGGATGTCGCTCAGCACACCCACAGCCGCACACCGACGTCCGCTGAGCGCGTCAACCAGACCGCGCGGTGGCATGGACGCCTGTCCGGCGCGGCCGGCGCGGCCGGCGCGGCCGGGGAGATCGGCACCTCCGGCAGCGGGTCAGGGCTGGCTCAGATGTGGTGCGGCGGCTTCTCGTTGAGGAACCGGGTGAAGTCGTCGTCTGCCGTGTCCGCGGGTGCATCGCCCCAGCCGCGGTCGGTGTCGTCGGCCGATGGCCGGTCGAGCGGATCGTCGAAGACGAAGCCGGCACCTGCAGGCGTTGGCGCGCCACCGGAAGAGGGGCCGTCCGAGGAGGAGCCGACTTCCGGCCGGGAGCCCGACGGCAACGGCTCGCTTCCGGTCTCGTCGCCTGTGGTCATGGCACCAGGATACGGCTCTGCGCGGGACTCACGTGAGCAGCGCCCACCCAAGAGGGCGCGTAGAGATACCCCAAGTGTCCGTTTGGGGCATTCGGACGGATATACCTGGCCTCATGGACACTCCGAAGCAGAATCCGGCTCCGCCCGCAGCGTTCCCGCCCCGAAGCGGGCCCGCGCAGGTGCTGGACATCGACCGAAGCGACCACCAGTACCGTCGCTGGTTGAGCACTGCTGTGGCGAAAGTCCATGCCGACGCCAACAGGTCCGCCGATACCCATTTGCTGTCAGTTCCGCTCCCGGCGGACTGGGGCGTCGACCTCTATCTGAAGGACGAGTCGACTCATCCGACGGGCTCACTCAAGCACCGGCTGGCCCGGTCCCTGTTCCTCTACGCCCTGTGCAACGGCTGGATCAGGCCGGGGCGCCCGGTGATCGAGGCTTCGAGCGGCTCGACGGCGGTCTCGGAGGCGTACTTCGCCCGTCTGATCGGTGTCCCCTTTGTGGCCGTTATGGCCCGCGGGACAGTACGGGCGAAGGTGGACCTGATCGAGTTCCAGGGGGGCAAGTGCCACCTGGTGGACAACCCGAGCGAGGTGTACGAGGTAGCCGCCCGGCTGGCCAAGGAGACCGGCGGCCACTACATGGACCAGTTCACCTACGCGGAGCGGGCGACCGACTGGCGGGGCAACAACAACATCGCGGAGTCGATCTTCAGGCAGATGGCGTCGGAACGCCATCCGATCCCGACCTGGATCGTGGCGACGGCGGGGACGGGGGGAACTTCGGCGACGCTGGCCCGCTACGTGAGGTACGCGCAGGCGACGACGGGCATCTGCGTGGCTGATCCTGAGAACTCGGCCTTCTTCCCAGGTTGGCGGGACAGCGATCCGGACGTGACGACCGCGGCCGGCTCGCGGATCGAGGGGATCGGCAGGCAGCGGGTGGAGCCGAGTTTCGTGCCGGGCGCGATCGACCGGATGATGCGGGTTCCGGACGCGGCCTCGGTCGCTGCTGTCCGCGTCCTGGAGAGGCTCCTGGGGCGGCGCGCGGGGGCGTCGACGGGAACCGGTCTGTGGGCCGCGTTCCGGATCATCTCCCAGATGCGTGAGCGCGGCGAGCGCGGAAGCGTCGTCGGGCTGCTGTGCGATCCGGGAGAACGCTACGTGGAGAAGTACTACGCCGATGCGTGGCTGCTGGAGCAGGGCATGGATATCTCGCCGTATCTGGAGTGCCTGGAGAACTTCCTGCGTACCGGGCAGCTGGACAGTCCCGGCGCGGATGGCTCACGCGGCTGAACTTCCTTTCGGCCCGCGGTGGCCGCGTCGGTAGGTGGCGTACCGACACGCGCGCACGCCCACGTCTGGGTGGGTGTCAGACTCCCGTGGCGCCGAGGAGTGTGCCGACGGCGTAGGTGACGGCCATGGCGATGACACCGCCCGCGACATTGCGGAGGACAGCGGGTCGCGCCGGAGCGCCACCGAGGTCCGCGCTGATCCTGCCGCACGCGACCAGCGCGATGACCACGGACACGACGGTGACGGCCAGGCGCCAGCCCTGCGGGGGCAGCACGATGGCGAGCAGGGGCAGCAGGGCACCGACGGTGAAGGACACGAAGCTCGCCCATGCCGCATGCCAGGGGTTGGCGAGTTCGTCGGGGTTGATGCCCAGCTCGACGCGGGCGTGGGCGCCCAGCGCGTCGCGGGCGGTGAGCTGTTCGGCGACCTCTTGGGCGAGGTCGTGAGTGATACCGCGTTCTTCGAGCAGGCCGGTGAGTTCGGCGAGTTCGGCCTGGGGAGTCGTCGCGAGCTCTTCGCGTTCGACGGCGAGGGCCGCCCGTTCGGAGTCGCGCTGGGTGCTGACGGAGACGTACTCGCCGGCTGCCATCGACAGCGAGCCGGCGAGCAGCCCAGCGAGGCCCGCGGTCAGCAGCGCGGAACGGGAGTCGGTGGCTCCGGCGACGCCGACGACGATGCCGGCGGTGGAGACCACGCCGTCGTTGGCGCCGAGGACGGCGGCTCTCAGCCAGTTCAGGCGGGTTCCGAGACCGGTGTGGTGCGGCTCACCGGGGTGTTCACCACGGTGGCCGGACTTTTCCGGTGCGTCGGGTTCTTCGTCGTTGCCGGCGCGGTCGTCGCTCATGGCAGGCAGCGTCTCATTCAGGGCCCGCCCGTGGGCAGCAGGACAGGCCGAACCCCGGCGCGGGGGGGATGCACCGGGGTCCGGGTCTGTGGGTCACGCGGTGCGTGACGGTGGTGGTTACGCCGCTTCGTAGTCCAGTCCGGTGGCGCGGGCCATGCGCTTCAGGTCGGCCAGGGCGTGCTTCTCGATCTGGCGGATGCGCTCGCGGGTGAGGCCGTGTTCCTTGCCGACCTCGGTGAGGGTGCGCTCGCGGCCGTCCACGATGCCGTAGCGGGCCCGGATGATGGACGCGGTGCGGTCGTCGAGGCGGTCGATGAGGCCGTCGAGTTCCTCGCGGCGCAGCATGACGAGGACGGAGTCCTCGGGCGAGGGCGCGGCGCCGTCCTCGACGAGGTCGCCGAATTCGGTCTCGCCCTCGGCATCGACCGACATGTTCAGCGATACCGGGTCGCGTGCCCAGTCGAGGACGTCGGAGACCCGCTCGGGGGTGGAGCCGAGTTCCGTGGCGATCTCGGCGGGTTCGGCGTCGCGGCCGTTCTCGCGGTTGAATTCGCGCTGCACGCGCCGGATGCGGCCGAGTTCCTCGACGAGGTGGACGGGCAGCCGGATGGTGCGGGACTGGTCGGCGATGGAGCGGGTGATGGCCTGGCGAATCCACCAGGTCGCGTAGGTGGAGAACTTGAAGCCCTTTGCGTAGTCGAACTTCTCGACCGCGCGGACCAGGCCGGCGTTCCCCTCCTGGATCAGGTCGAGCAGGGGCAGGCCGCTGCGCGGGTAGCGGCGGGCCACGGCGACGACGAGGCGCAGGTTGGAGCGGATGAAGATGTCCTTGGCGCGTTCGCCTGCGGCGACGAGCGCTTCGAGTTCCTCCCGCTTGGCGTCGCTGCCCGCGGACGCGGGAAGGTCGGCGTCGGCGGCGAGTATGCGCTCGGCGTAGACGCCCGCTTCGATGTCGCGGGAGAGTTCGACCTCCCGGGCGGCGTCGAGCAGCGGGGTGCGCGCGATCTCGTCGAGGTACATGCCGACGAGGTCGCGGTCGGCGACTTCCCCGCCTGCGGCGCGAACGCTGCTGGTCCCACCTGCTTGACGACGGGCGACGGCACGGGTTGCCATGCGTGCTCCCTTTCGAAGGTGCGGTCGGTCTGTTTGTCGGATGGGCTCAGCCGCCTCGCCGGTTTCCGCGTCGCGCGGCTTCCTCAGTTCTGCGACTGCCCCGTCCACTCTGGATAACGACTGGAATACGGACACAATTCCCATGTCGCCACCCGTTTTTTATGATCATGCAGTATCCTGTTTCGCCACACAGAGAGGCCGCACGGTGGCAGATCGTATGGACGTGCAGGTCGGGCCAGGCGGCGAGGCCGATCTGACGGCTCTGACGGACATCTACAACCACTACGTCCGCGAGACGGCCGTCACGTTCGATGTCACTCCCGTCACACCCGGCGAGCGCCGCCCGTGGTTGCTCTCCCATCCGGAAGACGGCCCTCATCGGCTGATGGTTGCTCGGCTACCCGGTTCGGGCGGACGGATTCTCGGTTACGCGACCAGTAGCGCGTTCCGGCCGAAGGCGGCGTATGCGACGTCGGTGGAGACGAGCATCTATCTGGCGCGGGATGCGTGCGGGCGCGGTATCGGGACGTTGCTCTACAGGCGCCTTTTCGAGGCGCTGGCGGGCGAGGACGTGCACCGGGCGTACGCGGGCATCGCCCTTCCGAACGACGCCTCGTTGCGCATCCACGAGCGGTTCGGCTTCCGGCAGGTCGGCGTGTACGAGGAGGTGGGCCGCAAGTTCGGCGTCTATCACGACGTGGCGTGGTTCGAGAAGCGGCTCACCTGACCGCTCGCCCCCGGCGCCCGGCCTCCGGGGTGCCAGCCGACGAGATTCTTTGAACTCTCAACCGCATCGGATATCGTCGAGGCAGACGCTTGAAACTTCAAGGAGGCGCGATGACCACGGCGACCCCCGAGCGCATGCCCGCGCTCTACCTCTCGCACGGCGCGCCGCCGCTGGCGGACGACACGGTGTGGCCGGGCCAACTCGCCGCTTGGGCGGCCGATCTGCCCCGGCCGAAGGCCATCCTCATGGTTTCGGCGCACTGGGAGGAGGCGCCGCTGGCGATCGGCGCGATCAGCCGCGTGCCCCTGGTGTACGACTTCTGGGGCTTCCCCGAGCACTACTACCAGGTGACGTACGACGCCCCTGGCGCCCCGGCGCTCGCCGACGATGTGCGCAAGCTGCTGCGTGGCGCCGGCCGGCCGGTGCAGGACGTGCCGGACCGCGGACTCGACCACGGGGCGTACGTGCCTCTGGTGGAGATGTTCCCGGAAGCCGACATCCCGGTGCTCCAGGTGTCGATGCCGACCCTGGAGCCGGAGAAGCTGATGGAGGTCGGGCGCCGGCTGGCGCCGCTGCGGGACGAGGGCGTGCTGATCGTCGGCAGCGGCTTCTTCACGCACAATCTGGCCGCGCTGCGGCATGCGGGCAGCGGACCGCCGAGTTGGTCGGCCGAGTTCGACGACTGGGGGCACCGGGCGCTCGGCGCCCAGGACGTCGATGCGCTGCTGGACTTCGAACGCACCTCCCCCTCCGGGCGGCTGGCGCACCCCCGGACCGAGCACTTCGCGCCGCTGTTCGTCACCCTGGGCGCCGCGGAGGCCGAACTCGGCAGCCAGCGCAGCGTCATCGACGGCTTCTGGATGGGGCTCGCCAAGCGTTCCGTCCAGTTCGGCTGAGCACGAGGACGCCCCGCCTACGCCGTCGGCGTCCTCCTTGCGCACGACGAACGGCAGGTCCCCACAGCTTCCGGAAATCCGGGGCTGCGGGGACCTGCCGTTCGTGGTTCGGCACCCTAGGGTGCCTGGTCGGGCGTCAGTGTGCGACGACCGGGATGGGGATGTCCTCGACGGAGTCGTCGCTGCCGGCACGGGTGCCCGTGTTCTGGACCCCGGCGTTCAGGAAGGTGAACGCGATCGCGGAGGCCGCCAGCAGGATGCCCATCGCCACGTAGATGGCGACCGAGTAGCCGTGCACCGCGCCTTCGTTGATCAGCAGCGGGTTCTTACGGTCGGCAGCCGTGTGGATGTGGCTGGTGGCCCAGGAGGTGGTCGCGCTGGCCGCCAGGGTGTTCAGCAGCGCGGTGCCGATGGAACCGCCGACCTGCTGCGAGGTGTTGACCATGGCGGACGCCACGCCGGCGTCCTCCGGCCGCACGCCGTAGGTCGCCAGGCTCATGGCCGGCATGAACGCCGTACCCATGCCCAGGCCCATGAGGACCAGACCGGGCAGCAGCACCTCGGCGTAGCTGGAGTCGACCTTGATCTGGGCGAGGATCGCCATGCCGATCGCGGCGACCAGGAAGCCGGGCGCCATCAGCAGCCGCGGGCGCACCCGCAGCATCAGGCGCGCGCCGATCTGGGTGGAGCCCACGATCATGCCCGCCACCATCGGCAGGAAGGCGAAGCCCGACTTGAGCGCCGAGTATCCCTGGACCTGCTGGAGGTAGTAGGTCAGGAAGAGGAACAGGCCGAACATGCCGATAACAGCCAGGCCGAGCGACAGGTAGATGCCGCCGCGGTTGCGGTCGGTGACGACGCGCAGCGGCAGCAGCGGCGCCTTGACGCGCCCCTCGAGGTAGGCGAAGCCGGCCAGCAGCACGACGGCTGCCACGAACAGGCCCAGCGTCACAGCTGAGGTCCAGCCGTCGGTTTCGGCACGGCTGAAGCCGTAGACCAGGGAGATCAGGCCGGCGCTCGCGAGGACGACGCCCGGGATGTCGAGCCGGTTGCGGTTGCGCCCGGTGGCGGGCTCGTGGACGTACAGCACGGCACCGATGACGGCGACGATGGCGAACGCGATGTTGACGAAGAGCACCCAGCGCCAGTTCAGGTACTGGGTCAGGACGCCGCCGAGGATAAGGCCGACCGCCGCGCCGGCACCGGCGATGGCGCCGTAGACGCCGAACGCCTTGGCGCGCTCCTTGGCGTCGGTGAACATCACCGCGAGCAGCGACAGGGCGGCGGGCGCCAGGAGCGCGCCGAAGGCGCCCTGAAGGGCGCGGGCACCGTAGAGCATGGCCGGGTTGACCGCGGCGCCGCCGATGGCGGAGGCGGCCGCGAAGCCGAGCAGGCCGACGACGAAGGCGTTCTTGCGTCCCCACAGGTCGGCGATACGGCCGCCGAAGAGGAGCAGACCGCCGAAGGCGAGGGTGTACGCGGTGATGACCCACTGGCGGTCGCCGTTGGAGATGCCGAGCGCCTTCTGGGCGGACGGCAGCGCGATGTTCACGACGGTCGCGTCGAGCACCACCATCAGCTGGGCGAGCGCGATGAATATGAGCGCTGTCCAGCGCTTCGGATCGGGTTGGAGCTGTTCAGACATGAGTGGTCTCACAAAACGAGTTGCGGAGTGACAGGACGTGGGGACGTTTGTCAGCAAGCGGTCCGGGGCCGGATCGGCATCCAGGGGCCCGGGTCCGGCGTACAAGGGTGTTCATGCGGGGACGAGCGGTCTTCTTCGACGCCCGGTCGGCCGCCGTGCTGTCGGCCGTTGGTTGATGCGATCCACGAAGCGATCGGCAGGAGGCGAAGTCGCCAACGGTAGTGCCCGCTGTGGGCGCGTGCGAACGGTTAATGGCAGCCTTGCAGGTCCTCCAGGGTCGCGGCGGTGCCCTCGAGCGTCGAGCGCGCCGGAGCACGCAGTCCGTCGAGGAAGAGTTGCAGGTGGCGTCGGACGAAGCGGTCGAAGCCGACGCAACCGCTGCCCGGCAGCGGCCGGGTCAGCTGCGTCAGCGCGACCGTCAGGTCGCCGACCGCGATGTCGCCGCGCACCTGGCCCGAGCGCTGGGCCCGGTCCAGGATCTCGGTGATCGCGTGCTCCATGCGCAGCGCTTCGGGCTCCACCGCGGGATCTTTGCGGTCGAACGCGGACGACAGCATGGGACACAGGGCGCCTATGCGCTCCTCGGCCGCTTCGAAGGCGAAGCGCTGGAGTGCCGAGAGCGCGTCGGACTCCTCGGCGAGGGCGTCCTCGGCGCGCCGCGCGATACGGGCCATCACCGCCAGGGCGACCTGGCGGACGAGTTCGGCGCGGTCCGTGAAGTGGCGGTAGAGCGTGGCGTTGCCGACGCCGGCGCGGCGCGCCACCTCGTCCAGGGGTACGTCGGGGCCGAACTCCACGATCGCCTCGCGGGCGGCGTTCACGATCCGCTCGCGGTTGCGGGTGGCGTCGGCACGCAGCCTCGCGGCGCGCGGCTTGGCAGCGGCGGTGGTGGTGAGGTCGAGCGTCACGGCCAAGCTCCTTCCGGCGATCCGGTCCTGGTGTTGCACGGTGTACGCCGGTCCGAGCGGTCCGACGCCGAAACGGAGGCTGTCCCCGTTTGCGTACGCCTGGTTAAACGGGGAGTTGATCCCCGGATATTTCCCGCGCCAAAGTGACGCGCATCACATTGATCGAGTTATTTTATTGAACATTCAACGAAGCTCCCCTATGATGCGTCCATGGAGTGGCTGACCGAAGACGAGCAGGCGACCTGGCGGGCGTTCCTGCAGGCGACGACCCTGCTGGAGGATCATCTCGACCGGCAGCTCCAGCGGGACGCGGGCATGCCGCACATGTACTACGCGCTTCTCGCCACACTCTCCGAGACGCCCGAGCGCCGGATGAGGATGACCGAGCTCGCCGAGCGGACCAAGATCACCCGCTCCAGGCTGTCGCACGCGGTCTCGCGCCTGGAGGGCAACGGCTGGCTGCGGCGCGAGGACTGCCCATCCGACCGCAGGGGCCAGCTCGCCGTACTGACCGACGCCGGCCACGAGGAGCTGGTGCGGACCGCCCCCGGCCATGTCGCGGCGGTCCGCGCGGCGATCTTCGACCGGCTGAGCCCGGAGCAGGTGGAGCAGCTCGGCGAGATCTCCCGGATCATCGCGGACGGACTGCACCACCCGCCGGGCGCCGACCTGCCCTGGCGGCGCTGAAAGGCCGTCAGAAAGCGCCTGAGCGGGCTCCTGCGGCTCTTTCGTCCCGAAAGGGGACGGGGATGCCTCTCGGGGCCGTACAAGCCGTCAGCGGCGCCCTGAGCGGGCCAGCCACCGGCCCTCGTGGCGGCTGACCTCGATCGGGCGGCCGAAGCACTCGGTCATCCGCTCGGCGGTGAGGACCTGCTCGGCGTCGCCGGAGGTGAGCACACGACCCTCCTTGAGGAGCAGCACGTGGCCGATCGCCGGCGACAGCTCCTCCAGGTGGTGGGTCACGGTGATCGTGGCCAGCGAGGTGCGTGTGGCCGCCAGGCGGTGCATGGCGTCGATCAGGTCCTCGCGGGAGGGCAGGTCGAGCGCGTTGAACGGTTCGTCGAGCAGCAGCAGCGACGGGTCGGCCATCAGGGCCCGGGCCACCAGGATGCGCGCCCGCTGGCCGCCCGAGCACACTCCGTAGGCGCGGTCGGCGAGTTCCTTGATCTCCAGTTCCGACAGCAGGGTGTGCGCGCGTTCGCGCACCTCGTCGTCGTACTTGCGCCACAGCGGCTGAACGGTGCCGGTGTGGCCGGTCAGGACGACGGTGTGCGCGGTGGCGTCCTGCGGCACCTTCTGCGCGGAGGAGACCAGGCCGATGTGGGCGCGCAGCTCGCGCATGTCGACCTGGCCCAGGCGGTGGCCGAGCACCTCGACCGAGCCCGTCGTCGGGTGCATGAGGGCGCCGATCAGCCGGAGCATGGTCGTCTTGCCGGCTCCGTTGGCGCCCAGCAGCGCCCAGTGCTCACCGGAGCGCACGGTCCAGTCGATGTCGTCGAGGATCACCTGGCCGGTGGTGTACCGGCGGACGCTGACCGCGTCGAGTGCCGCGACCACCGGCGGCGTGGAACCGGTCGTGTCCTTGCCGTTCGCTGCCATGGCGAAACGGTAGCTGTACGCTCCATCGGCCTGCGGCGGCGTTCCGCGATGTGGATACGGTGCGGCCGGGTCACATCGGGGCGCCGCCCTGGGCGGTCGGGTCGGAAAGGCTCGCCGGCACGCCCCGCCGGTACAGCAGCAAGGTGACCACGAAGCCGACCGCGAAGAAGCCGGCCGACCACCAGTAGGCCACCGAGTAGCTGTGCAGCTGGGCCTGGGCCGCGACCCCCGCCGAGGGGCGCCGGGACGACGCGTAGCTGGTGGCCGCGCTCAGCGCCAGGGTGTTGAGCAGCGAGGTGCCGATGGAACCGCCCACCTGCTGCGAGGTGTTCACCATCGCCGACGCCACGCCCGCGTCACGGGGCTTCACCCCCGCGGTGGCGAGGTTCATACCGGTGGCGAAGATCATGCCCAGGCCCGCGCCCAGCAGGAGCAGCGGCGGCAGCACATGGGCGGCGTAGGTGCTGTGCGCGTCGAGCGCCGTCAGCCACACCATGGCGCCGCCGCCCAACGCCATGCCGGTCGGGACGATCGGCTTCGCGCCGTAGCGCGGCACGAGGGCGTTCGTCGTGGTGACGGACACGATCATGATGACGGCGACCATCGGCAGGAACGCCAGGCCGGTCTTCACCGGCGAGTACAGCAGGGTGCGCTGCAGGTAGTAGGTCAGGAACAGGAACACGCCGAACATGCCGGCACCCGAGATGAACATCGCGAGGAAGGACGCGCCGCGGTCGCGGTCGCCCACCACGTGCAGCGGCAGCAGAGGTTGGCGGGCGCGTCCCTGCCACCACACGAAGGCGATCAGGAGCAGGCCCCCGGCGACCAGGAAGCCCCAGGTGCTGGTCGCGCCCCATTGGTGGCGTTCGGCGTTGGAGAAGCCGTAGACGATGCAGAACAGGCCGCCGGAGACCAGGAGCGTGCCGGGCAGGTCCAGGGCGGGGCGGTCCGGCGGGCCGCCCGCGTACAGCAGCCGTGAGCCGCCGACGAAGGCGATCAGGGCGAAGAACAGGTTCACGTACAGGCACCAGCGCCAGTTCAGGTATTCGGTGAGCAGGCCGCCCAGCAGCAGGCCGACGGCACCGCCCGCACCGGCGATCGCGCCATAGATACCGAACGCCTTCGCGCGCTCCTTGGGGTCAGTGAACGTCGTCGTCAGCAGCGACAGGGCGGCGGGCGCGAGCATCGCGCCGAACATGCCCTGCAGGGCGCGGGCGGCGACCAGCACCTCGAAGCTCCCGGCGGCGCCGCCGATGGCGGACGCGACCGCGAAGCCCACCAGGCCGATCAGGAACATCCGTTTGCGCCCGATGAGGTCCGAGAGCCGGCCGCCCAGCAGCAGCAGGGAGCCGAACGCGAGCGCATAGGCGGTGACGATCCACTGCCGGTTGCCGTTGCTGAAGCCCAGGGCCGTCTGGGCGGAGGGCAGCGCGATGTTCACGATGGTCGCGTCCAGGACGACCATCAGCTGTGCGAGGGCGATGACGCTCAGTACCCACCAGCGGTGGTTCGGACTGTCGACGAGGCTCGGACGTCGGCGGCGCTGGCTGCCGCCCTCCACGTCCGAGCCCGTGGAGCTGTCCTCGGTGCCACGGGCCATGAGGTGGTCTCCTTAGCGCGAATGCGCACCCCCCGGGGTTGCTTCCACGCTAGGCGGAGCTCCGGATGGCTGCCACGCGGGAGAGTGACGGCACCCTGCCACGGCGCCGGTCGTGCCGGTGTCAGGCGGGGCGCGGCAACGGGGCCCAGCTGGGCGCCGCGGCCGGTGCTGCGAGGGGTCCGGGGAGCCGCCCGCGCCCGGGCCCCGTCCCGGGCGCGGCGGCAGTTCCTGCGCCCCCGGTCCTGCGGCCTACGGCCGGGGCGAGGACGCGGGGATCACCCGCGACCGCCATCGGGCGACCGTCCCGGGTGGCGATGACGGTCACGGAGCGGTCGGCCGCGCGGTGGCCGGTACGGCGCGCGAGCGGGCCGCAGTTCAGGGGACGCACGGGCGCGATGCACCCGCCGCGCGCGGAGGGGGTCGCTCCCGCCGCACTCCCGTATGCCCTGAGCAGCAGACGCACGTCCACCGGTGTGCCCTTCGTGTGACCCTGCCGCGTGAACCGGACTTCGCCGGACCTACGGCATCGACAAAACGATCTTTAACCGGCGACTCCGCGCGCATAACCCGCTGTCACCCGGATGGCGCGGCTCGACGGGCGTGGTGGCGCATCCGCGTGTAAAGGGAGGCCGGGCCATGGCGAGGCAGCAAGGGTGCAGGCGTGCCAGGTACGCCGGGTGTGCGGGCATTCGATCCGCTGATGTGCGTGATCGACGCGCAGGTCACCCGTACGGGGACGGCCGCGGCAGTTCACGTACGCACTAACAGCGCGCGCGGCGAGCGCGTCGAGGCCGTTTTCTGAAGGCGGAGGGTGCGGGGGCCGAGTGGTTCGGCGAGGCGGCGAAGGAGCGTACGGATGGCCGGCGACGCAGGCGGCGCGCGCTCCGGAGGCGACGGCCGGGTCCCCCTCGACGCGGAGGAGCTGGCGGCGCTGGACGCGCTGCGGTCACGCCTTCCGGCACGCCACAGGCTGCGGTCGGCGATCTCGGCCGTGTTGATCACCCTGGCCGCGCTGATCGCGCCGCTGAGTGTGGTCGCCGTGTGGGTGGCGGACGACATGGCGGACACCGGCCGCTATGTGCAGACGGTCGCGCCGCTGGCGTCGAAGCCTGACGTCCAGGCGGCGGTGACCGCCAATGTCACCGACGCGATCATGCAGCGGATCGACATCGACACCCTGCTGTCTGAGGTGGCGCCGGACAAGCGGCCCGGCGTCAGGGCGGCCCTGGGGGCGCTGGGCGGTCCGATCACCGAGGGTGTCAGGAACCTCGTGCGCCAGACGGTCGCGTCGTTCGTGGCGAGTGACGCATTCAGGACTCTGTGGGTGCAGCTCAACCGCCAGGCGCACACGGCCTTCATCGGCGTCCTCACCGGGGACACCGGCAGCGCGGTGCGGGTGCGGGGGGACGCGGTGCAGCTGAACCTGGCGCCGGTCGTCGAGCAGGTGAAGAAGCGGCTGGTGGACGGCGGGCTCACAGTGGCGTCGCACATCCCGCAGGTGCGGGTGGAGTACACGCTGCTGGAGTCGGCGGATGTGCAGCGGGCCAGGACCGGCTTCCGGATACTGCAACTGGCCGGGAACTGGCTGCCCTGGATCACCTTGCTGCTGGCCGGCAGCGGGGTGCTGCTGGCGGCCCGCAGGCGGCGTGCGGTGGTGACGGCGGCGCTGGCGGTCGCGGCGGGCATCGCGGCGCTCGGGGTCGCGCTGTCGGTGTTCCGGATCGTCTACCTCGACCATCTGCCGACGAACATCGACCAGCAGACGGCAGGGACGGTCTACGACCAGATGGTGCGCTTCCTGCGGGAGGCGGTGCTCATGCTGGTCGTGCTGGGCGTGGTCGTCGCCCTGGGTGTCTGGGTGAGCGGCGGCGGCCGGTGGGCGGTACGGGTCAGGGCGGCGTGGGAGTCGGGGATCGCGGCGGTCAGGCAGGCCGCCGGGGTGCGGGCCGTGCCGGTGGGGTCCTGGGTGCACCGGTACCGCCACCTGCTGCACTGGCTGGTGGTCCTGGCGGCGGCTGCCGTACTGGTGCTCTGGTCGTACCCGACCGGGATGGTCGTCTTCTGGATCGCGCTGGCGGCGCTCGGGGCGCTGGCGGTCGTGGAGTTCCTCGACGACCGCCGCCGACCGGGCGGGCCGACGGGCAGCGCCGCTTAGCGCGTACGGGAGCGTGCGTGTGCCGGTGCGTTGCCCGCCGCACTGGGGACGGTCAACCAGGCGCCCGGCAGGTCACTCTTACGAAGACGCGTGGGTGACCTGCCACGGGGCAGCCGTCGGTGAGGTCACTTGTCGACGGCGAGGGCGGCGAGCTGCTGCGCGAACGGCACCACTTCCATGTCGTCCGCCGCGGCCCGCTCCCCCGGGATGGCGCCGGCAGGGGGCGCCGGGCGGTCCGGGCGCGCGCCCAGGAGGGCAGCCAGTTCGCCGGCGGCGCGGTCGACGCGGGCGGCCAGCGCGCCGTCGCCGCCCGAGGCCCAGTCCTCGGAGGCGGCGTACACCGCGGTGGGCACGACCACGGCCCGCAGGTAGGCGAACAGCGGCCGCATCGCGTGCTCCAGCACCAGGGAGTGCCGGGCGGTGCCGCCGGTCGCCGCGATCAGGACGGGCAGACCGGCGAGGGCGTCCTTGTCGACGACGTCGAAGAAGGACTTGAACAGGCCGCTGTAGGAACCGGTGAACACCGGGGTGACGGCGATCAGGCCGTCGGCCGAGGTGACCGCCTCTATGGCGTCGCGCAGCCGGGGCGACGGGAAGCCGGTGACCATGTTCTGCGCGATGTCGTTGGCGAGTTCGCGCAGTTCGATCACCCGGACGTCCACGTCGGTGTGGCGCGTGGTGGCGTCCGCGAGGCGGTCGGCGAGCAGCCGGGTGGACGACGGCTTGCCGAGGCCCGCGGCGACCACCACCAGTTGCTTCGTCATGCGCGCACCTCCTTGTTGTCGGCCGCGGCGCCCGCGGTGTCCTGGCCCCCCTGGTCGCGGCGGGCGACCAGGGCCTCGTGGGTGGGCCCGTCCGGCACCTGCGCCGGGCGCCCCTTCGCGAACTCCTCACGCAGCACGGGGACGACCTCCGCGCCGAGGATGTCGAGCTGTTCGAGCACCGTCTTCAGCGGCAGGCCCGCGTGGTCCATGAGGAACAGCTGCCGTTGGTAGTCGCCGAAGGACTCGCGGAAGGCCAGCGTCTTCTCGATGACCTCCTGCGGCGAGCCGACGGTCAGCGGGGTCTGCTCGGTGAAGTCCTCCAGCGACGGGCCGTGGCCGTAGACGGGCGCGTTGTCGAAATACGGGCGGAACTCGCGCACCGCGTCCTGGGAGTTCTTCCGCATGAAGACCTGGCCGCCCAGGCCGACGATCGCCTGCTCGGGTGTGCCGTGGCCGTAGTGCGCGAAGCGGTCGCGGTACAGGCCGATCAGCCGCTTGAAGTGGTCCTTGGGCCAGAAGATGTTGTTCGCGAAGAAGCCGTCGCCGTAGTAGGCGGCCTGCTCGGCGATCTCCGGGCTGCGGATGGAGCCGTGCCAGACGAACGGGGGCACGCCGTCCAGCGGCCGGGGAGTGGAGGTGAAGGACTGCAGCGGGGTGCGGAAGCGGCCCGCCCAGTCCACGGACTCCTCGCGCCACAGCTTGTGCAGCAGCGCGTAGTTCTCGACGGCCAGCGGGATGCCCTCGCGGATGTCCTTGCCGAACCAGGGGTAGACCGGGCCGGTGTTGCCGCGCCCCATCATCACGTCGACGCGGCCGCCGGCCAGGTGCTGGAGCATCGCGAAGTCCTCGGCGATCTTCACCGGGTCGTTGGTGGTGATGAGGGTCGTGGACGTGGACAGGATCAGGTGCTCGGTGCGCGCGGCGACGTAGCCGAGCATGGTGGTCGGGGACGACGGCACGAACGGCGGGTTGTGGTGCTCGCCGGTCGCGAAGACGTCGAGCCCGACCTCCTCGGCCTTCAGCGCGATCGCGACCATCGCCTTGATCCGGTCGTGCTCGCTCGGCGTGCGACCTGTGGTCGGGTCGGTCGTGACGTCGCCGACCGTGAAGATTCCGAACTGCATCGCTCTCCCACCGTCCCATCTGGTTGATTGTTCAACCACACGAACATTCCACCACACCGCGCTATTCCCGCGGACCGCACCCCCGGCCCCACCCCGACGACCGTCCGCCCCGCGCCGCCCGCCGACGCGGTTTTCCACAGCTCCCGCACTTGTCCACAGGCCCGCTGTTCCGTGCTTGCGCGGGCGGCCGCGATCGGCGAGACTCGAAACCGAACGAATGGTCGGTTGGGAGGTAGCGATGACCGCAGTACCCGCGCGCGCTGCGGACCAGGACGACGGCCGGGGCCCGCAGGAGGGGGACGCCGAGGGGCAGCGTCTCCAGGCCGGCTTCGACGCGACGATCGACAGGGACCAGCGGATCGAGCCGCGGGACTGGATGCCGGACGGGTACCGCCGCACGCTCGTCCGGCAGATCGCGCAGCACGCGCACTCGGAGATCATCGGCATGCAGCCCGAGGGCGCGTGGATCACGCGGGCCCCGTCGCTGCGGCGCAAGGCGATCCTGTTCGCGAAGGTGCAGGACGAGGCCGGCCACGGGCTGTATCTGTACTCCGCGGCCGAGACCCTCGGCGCCGACCGGGCCGACCTGACCGAGCGGCTGGTCGCCGGCCGCCAGAAGTACTCGTCGATCTTCAACTACCCGACCCCCACGTTCGCGGACGTCGGCGTGATCGGCTGGTTCGTGGACGGCGCCGCGATCTGCAACCAGGTGCCGCTGTGCCGCAGCTCGTACGGCCCCTACGCGCGGGCGATGGTGCGGATCTGCAAGGAGGAGTCGTTCCACCAGCGCCAGGGCTACGAGCTGCTGCTGACGATGATGCGCGGCACCCCGGCGCAGCGCGCCATGGTGCAGGACGCGGTGGACCGCTGGTGGTGGCCGTCGCTGATGATGTTCGGCCCGCCCGACGGCGACTCGCCGAACTCGGCCGCCTCCATGGCGTGGAAAATCAAGCGGCACAGCAACGACGAGTTGCGGCAGCGGTTCGTCGACATGACCGTCCCGCAGGCGGAGAAGCTCGGTGTCACCCTGCCCGACCCGCAGTTGCGGTGGAACGAGGAGCGCGGGCGGCACGACTTCGGCACACCCGACTGGTCGGAGTTGCAGCGCGTGATAGCCGGCGACGGACCGTGCAACGCCGAGCGGGTGGAGCGGCGCACGACCGCCCACGAGGAAGGCGCCTGGGTGCGCGAGGCGGCCGCGGCCCATGCCGCGAAGCAGGCCGCCCGGGCGGCGGGCTCCGCGGCGGCGGACGCGGGGACACGGGAAGGGGCGGCGGCATGAGCGGCACCAAGGACGACAACCGGCCCGCCGGAAGCGGCACGGGCGCCGGCGCAACGGACACTGCCGGCACCAAAGCCTCGGCGAGTACGGGGACCGGCGGCCCGGCACCCGCCGCCAAGGGCGGCTGGCCGCTGTACGAGGTATTCGTGCGGGGCAAGCGCGGGCTGAACCACGTGCATGTCGGCTCGCTGCACGCCGCGGACGACACGATGGCGCTCACCCACGCCCGCGACCTTTACACCCGGCGCAACGAGGGGGTGTCGATCTGGGTGGTCCGCTCCTCGCACATCGCCGCGTCGACGCCCGACGAGAAGGACCCGTTCTTCGCGCCGAGCGCCGACAAGGTCTACCGGCACCCGACGTTCTACGACATCCCCGACGACGTTCCCCACATCTGACCGCGCGCCCGCGCAGTGAAGGAGGCAGACGCCATGGAGCACACCGAGACGGCCGACGACGACCACGTCTACCTCTCGCTGACCGAGGAACATGGCGGCGCGGACGCCCGCTGGGCGTTCGGCACCGGGTTCACCGACCCGCTGCACGGCGTGGACACCGCACTGCCGGACGGCGTGGACGCGGCCACGCTCGCCGCCACGTGCCTCGCGCTGGGCGACGACGCGCTGGTCGCGGCCCAGCGTCTGGCCGAGTGGTGCACCCGGGCGCCGGAGCTGGAGGAGGAGGTCGCGCTGGCGAACATCGGCCTGGACCTGCTCGGACAGGCGCGGATGCTGTACGCCCGCTGCGGGCAGGTCGACGGCACCGGCCGCGGCGAGGACGCGTACGCGTACCTCCGCGGGCCGGCCGACTTCCGCAACGTGGCGCTCGCCGAGCTGCCCAACGGGGACTTCGCGTTCTCCGTCACCCGGCTGCTGGTCCTGTCGGCCTGGCGGCTGGCGCTGCTCGGGCGCCTGACCGGCGACGCCGATCCGGTGCTCGCCGCCATAGCCGCCAAGGCCGTACCCGAGCTGACCTACCACCGGCAGTACGCCGCGGACTGGGTGGTGCGGCTCGGCGACGGCACCGAGGAGTCGCACCGCAGGGTGCGGGCCGCGCTGGCGGACCTCGCGCCCTACCTCGAGGAGGTCCTCGCCGCGAGCGCCCCGGCCGGCGACACCGTACGCGAGGAGACGGCGGAGGTGCTGCGCCAGGTGCTGGCTGCCGCCGGTCTGGAGCTGCCCGAGCGGCCCGCGGCGCCCTACCGGGGGCGGCGCGGCGAGCACACCGTCCATCTGGCCCCGCTGCTGGAGGAGTTGCAGAGCGTGGCCCGCGCCCACCCGGGGGCGGCGTGGTGAGCGCCTCCACCCGGCTCGACGAGCAGCGGGCGCGCCGGATCGCGGCCGAGGTCCCCGACCCCGAGCTGCCGATGCTCACGTTGGCCGACCTCGGCGTACTGCGGGAGGTGCGCACCACCGAGGACGGCACGGTGGTCGCCAGCCTCACCCCGACGTACTCCGGCTGCCCGGCGCTGGCCGAGATGCGGGCCGATGTGGCGGCGCGGCTGCGGGCGGCCGGGTTCGCGCGCGTCGAGATCCGTACGGTGCTCGACCCGCCGTGGAGCACCGACCGGATCAGCCCCGAGGGCCGGCGCAAGCTGCGCGAGCACGGCATCGCGCCGCCGGGTCCCGCGCCGCGGCGGCCGGCCGGCCCGGTACCGCTGGTGCTCGGCGCCACCCGGCAGGCCGTCCCCTGCCCGCGCTGCGGCAGCAATGACACGCGGCAGACGTCGGCGTTCTCGGCCACGGCGTGCCGGTCGCTGTGGCGCTGCGACGGCTGCCTGGAACCCTTCGAACACGTCAAGGAGTTGTGATGGCTCCCACCACCGAGGCCGCCACGGAGACTTCGGCCACCACGGACGCTGCGGCCGCCACCGCCGCGGCGGCGGGCGGCACCGCGCGCGCCAGGCGGCGCCCCGCGTTCCACACCCTGCGCGTCGCCGAGGTGCGGCCGCTGTGCGAGGACGCCGCGGCCGTCGGCTTCGAGGTGCCCGCCGAGCTGGCGGAGGAGTTCGCCCACCGGCCGGGCCAGTCGCTGACGCTGCGGCGGACGGTCGACGGGCGCGACGAGCGGCGCTCGTACTCGATCTGCTCGCCCGCGGGCGAGCCGCCGCGCATCGGGGTGCGGGTCGTGCCGGACGGCCTGTTCTCCTCCTGGCTGGTGCACGAGGTACGCCCCGGGGACATGGTCGAGGTGATGGCGCCGACCGGGGCGTTCACCCCCGACCTCGGCACCCCGGGCCACCATGTGCTCGTCGCCGCCGGTTCCGGCATCACGCCGATGCTGTCCATCGCCGAGTCCGTGCTCGCCGCCGACACCGTCTCGCAGGTCACCCTCTTCTACGGCAACAGGCGTACGGGCACGGTGATGTTCGCCGACGAGCTGGCGGACCTGAAGGACCTCCACCCGGCGCGCTTCCAGCTCGGGCACGTGCTGTCACGGGAGCCGCGCGAGGCGGACCTGCTCTCCGGACGGCTGGACGAGCAGCGGCTCGCCGCACTGATAGCGGGCCTGGTCGACGTCCCCAGCGTCGACCACTGGTGGCTGTGCGGCCCGCACGGCATGGTCACCGATGCCCGGCAGCTGCTCGCCGGCCTGCACATACCCGACGAGCGCATCCACCAGGAGCTGTTCTTCGCCGACGACGAGCCGATCACGCCGCTGCGCCACGCGGACGCCACCGCGAAGGGCCCGGTCAGCGAGGTCACCCTGGTCCTCGACGGCCGCACCACGACCACCGCCCTGCCCACCGGCACGACGATCCTGGACGGCGCCCAACGCACCCGCCCCGACCTCCCGTTCGCCTGCAAGGGCGGCGTCTGCGGCACCTGCCGCGCGAAGATCACCGAGGGCCGGGCCGACATGCGCCGCAACTTCGCCCTGGAGCCGGCCGAGGTCGACGCCGGATACGTCCTGACCTGCCAGTCCTTCCCCGCCTCCGACCGCCTCACCGTCGACTACGACGCATAGCGCGCGCCGCCGCCCGGCGAGCCGGGGCGGCGCGTTCGCCCGCCCGAACAGGGCTGGCCCGTTCGCAGGCGCGGGGCGGACTGGGTGTTGCCGCTCACTCATCCGGGTCTGCCGGATGGCGGGCCGTCGCGCTCCCGGCGATCTTGGGGAGCGTGCTGTCAGCGGCGGTCGAGGGCGGGGTGGAGTGCGGTGGGTGACGCGATCGGGCAGCAGCCCGCGTGCGCGCGGGGTGCCGGGCCGTGCGCTCCGCAGGTGTGGAAAGTCGGGAGCGGACAATGACGCCCCAGCACCAGGAGCCCGAGGGGGAACCCGCCTCGCGCTCCACTGCCTGGTGGACGCGCGGCAAGGAGCCCGACTACCGGGCCTCCCTCGCCAACGAGCGCACACTGCTGGCCTGGTCCCGTACGCCGCTGGCCTTCCTGGCCGCCGCGTTCGCCGTCGTCCATCTCACCGACGTCACCCCGCGCGCCCTGCGGCTGGCCATGGCCGGCTACCTCGTGGCCCTGGCGGGCGGTGTGACCATCGCCGGTTACGCCCAGTGGCGCTCCCGGCAGGCCCGGATGCGTGAGGGCCGCCCGCTGGGCCGCATCGTGGGCCCCGCCGTCCTCATGTCGGCGCTGCTGGTCCTCTCCGGCTTCGTCATCGCGGTCATCATCACCGCGTCATGACCACCGCGGACCGCCTGCGACGGCTGCTCGGCACGAGCGACGACACCACGCACGCCGACGCCGACGGCTTCCGAATGCCGTGCGCGCGGCAGGACTTGCGTTCCGGTGGGCTCGCAACCGCGCACGGGCGCGGCACGGGCACCGGCCGCGCCGTATCCCGGCCCGCCGTCCGACCCGCCACCCCAACCTGCGGCGCCCGCCGGACCCCCGATCCGCTACCCTAGCGATCGAGCACTGCCCCAGTAGCTCAGGGGATAGAGCACGGCTCTCCTAAAGCCGGTGTCGCAGGTTCGAATCCTGCCTGGGGCACATCGCCGCCGACGACGGGCCGCCCATGAGGCGGCCGCCCGGGCGGCCGTCCAGAGGTCAGGGGCCGCCGGGGGGTATGCGCAGGCCGTCCAGGGTGAGGTCGAGCAGGCGCTCGGCCTGTTCGCGGTGTTCGGCGCCCGCCGAGGTGAGGGCGATGCCCTCCAGGGCCGTGCTGAGGTCGGTGGGGCGGATGTCCGTACGGATCACCCCGGCCTGTACGCACGCGTCCATCAGCTGGGCCACCGCGGCCTGGACCAGTTCGCGGCTGTGGCCGTAGGGCATGGCGCCCGTCGCGACCATGGCCCGCAGCGCGTCGATCATGCCGTACTTGGCGGTGACGTAGTCCAGGAAGAGGCGCGTCCAGACGCGCAGCGCCTGCTCGGGCGGGTGGCGGGCCAGGAGCTCGGGGACGGCGTCGCACAGGCGGGCCACTTCGTTGCGGTAGACCGCCTCGATCAGCGCCTCCCGGGTGGGGAAGTTGCGGTAGAGGGTGCCGCTGCCGACGCCCGCCTCCTTGGCGATGCGCTCGAGGTGCGCGTCCAGCCCCTCGGTGGTGAAGACGCGTACCGCGGCGTCGAGGATCTTCTCCCGGTTCCGCCGCGCGTCGGCCCGCAGCGGCCGTGCTCCTTCGCTGGTCATCCCGTCTGCCGTCCCCTTCTTCCACTGCCTCGACTTGCCAAGTGGAGGCGTCCCCGCTTAGCTTACACAACCGGAGGCGCCCCCGTTTACGGCTCGGCGGCGCCACGACGTCGGACCGCTCGCGGCCCGGCCCGCGAGAGGACACCGATCATGTCGGGTATTGAGCGTATTGAGGGCATCAAGGGTATCGAGGGCATCGAAGGCAAGGTCATCGCGATCACCGGCGCCAGCAGCGGCATCGGCGAGGCGACGGCGGTCCACCTGGCCGCCAGGGGCGCCAAGCTGGTGCTCGGCGCCCGGCGTGCGGACCGGCTCAAGGCCGTCGTGGACAGCATCACGGCGAGCGGCGGCAGCGCCGTCGGGGTCGTCGTCGACGTCACCCGCCGCGAGGACCTGCGCCGCCTGACGGACACCGCCGTCGACCGCCACGGCCGCCTCGACGTCCTGGTCTCCAACGCCGGCACCATGGCCGTGTCCCCTTTCGACGACCTGCGCCAGGACGACTGGGACGCCATGGTCGCCACCCACATCACCGGCCTGCTCAACGGCATCGGCGCCGCCCTGCCGGTCTTCCGCCGGCAGCGCTCCGGCCACTTCGTCAACGTCGGCTCCACCGCCGCCTACGTCGTCAAGAGCCCCCAGGCGGTGTACGCGGCCACCAAGACGGCGGTGAAGGTACTCACCGAGGGCCTGCGCCAGGAGTCGGGCCCGGACCTGCGCGTCACTCTCGTCTCGCCCGGCTTCACCCACACCGAGGGCGTGGGCAAGGGGGCGTCCCCCGAAGCGGCGGCCGATCTGGTGCGGCAGCGCGACGAGATCGCGATGCCGCCGTCCGCGGTCGCCTCGGCGATCGGCTACGCCATCGGGCAGCCCGAGGGCGTCGACGTCAGCGAGGTCGTCGTACGGCCCACCGTGCAGGGCTGAAACGCCGCGGCGGCGCCCTCGGCCCGGACACCCACCACCCACCGCCCATCGCCCGGCGCGTCCACCACCCACCGCCCGGCGCGCCCGCGCCCCTCCCCCGCCGCGGGCGCCGGCCCCCCTATAGCCGGCGCCGGGCCATGACCACCAGCCCCGGACCGACCTGCTCGTCCGCGGGCAGGCGCAGTTCGGCGACCGGGTGCAGCCCGGCCTCCTCGATCAGCCGCACGTAGTCCGCCGGCCGCCACTTGTGGGTCGTCCAGCGGACGGGGACGCCGCCGTACGCCTCGGTGCGCGCCGCGTCCTCGTCGCCGACGTGCGTCGCGGTGATGAGGTACCCGCCGGGCTTCAGCGCCCGGGCGAAGTGGGCGAACACCTGGGGGAGGATTGCCCGCGGGAGGTTGAACAGCGACCACCAGCCGAGCAGGCCGCCGAACGACGCCTCCGCCAGGTCGAGTTCGGTGGCCGAGGCGACCTCGAAACGGCAGCGCGGGTACAGCCGGCGGGCGTTGGAAACCATCCGCGGGGACAGGTCCACCCCGGAGACGTCGAGGCCGCGCTCGGCGAGGTAGCCGGTGACGGTGCCGGGCCCGCAGCCGACGTCGAGGACGGGGCCGAGATCGCCCACGGAGTCGGCGAAGGCGTCGATCGCCGCCTTGAGCCACGGGTGGCGGCGGATGTCGCCGAGCCCGGTGGTGCGCACCATGCGCGCGTAGTTGTCGGCGACCTTGTCGTACGAGTCGCGGACCGCGTCCAGGTCGGCCGGCCGGTCGATCCGGCGCCCGTCGCGAGCCGGCCCGCCCATCGCACCGGACCCGTCGCGCTGCTCGCCGATCCCGCCCGTACGGTGCTCATCCGTACGGCGTCCGTCCGTACAACGCCCGTCCGTACAACGCCCGTCCTTACGCTGCTCGTCCGTACGCCGCTCGTCCCCGCGGCGTTCACTGTGCTGTGGGCTCATCAGCCCACGATAGGACGGCGCCCCGACGCCATCAGTGTCCGCAGCATCCGCCGCCAAGCGACCGCAGGCCGGGGTTCGCGTCGTACATCGCCGCGGCCAAGGCCATCAACTCGGGGCCGACGTGGTCGCGTTCGGAGGCGAGCCAGCGGCCGCCCCGTCGGTGAAGGACAGTTCCGGGTCGCCCTTGAAGAAGTCGCGCAGCCGGCCGGCTACAACGGCACCCTGACCGTCGTCGCCCAGGACGCGACCGACCCGGCGGTGGCAGCACCGGGCCGCGAACACCGGCTGAGCGGCCGTACGGCCGCCGCCCGTACGTCCCGCGCGCCGTAAGGGCGGCCCGGCGAACCGCACCCGCCCGCCCTGCAAGCTCTTTCGGCAAGCCGCAGAAATCTTTTGTCAGGGACATTGACGTGACGGGTGTGACGGCAGCAAGCTCCTGCGCGGAGCCCGGCTGCCCCGGGCTCCCCTCTCGCCGGCGGCCTGGCGCGTGGCCGCCTTCACAGGGCACCGGTGTGCCCACCGACTGAAGGAGCCGCCCATGAGATCCCGGGTCCTCAACGGCGTCCTCGCCGCGGTCGTCTGCGCGGCGGGGCTGGTCGCCGCCGCGCAGACCCCGGCGAGCGCGACACCGCCGGGCACGAAGGACGTCACCGCGACGCTCTTCCAGTGGAACTGGAACAGCGTCGCCGGCGCCTGCACCAACCAGCTCGGCCCGGCCGGCTACGGCTATGTGGAGGTCTCCCCCGCCACCGAGAACATCCAGGGCAGCCAGTGGTGGACCTCCTACCAGCCGGTCAGCTACAAGTTGCAGAACCGGCTCGGCACCGAGGCGGAGTTCCAGAAGATGGTCAGCACCTGCCACGCGGCGGGCGTGAAGGTCATCGCGGACGCGGTGGTCAACCACATGTCCGCCGGCTCCGGCACGGGCACCGCCGGCACCTCGTACACCAAGTACAACTACCCCGGCTACTACGAGGACCAGGACTTCCACACCTGCCGGCAGGACATCAGCAACTACCAGGACCGCTCGAACGTGCAGAACTGCGAGCTGGTCGGGCTCGCGGACCTCGACACCGGTAGCGACTACGTCCGCTCCACCATCGCCGCCTACCTCAACCACCTGCTGTCGCTGGGCGTCGACGGCTTCCGGATCGACGCGGCCAAGCACATCGCCGCGAGCGACCTGGCCGCGATCAAGGCCAAGTTGAGCAACCCGAACGCCTACTGGGCGCAGGAGGTCATCTACGGCGCCGGGGAGGCGGTCCAGCCCACCGAGTACGAAGGCACCGGCGATGTCGACGAGTTCCAGGGCGCGTACGACCTGAAGCGGATCTTCACCTCGGAGAAGCTCTCCTACCTCAGCCAGTGGGGCCCGTCGTGGGGCGCGGGCTACCTGCCCAGCGCCGACGCCCGTACCTTCGTGGACAACTGGGACACCGAGCGCAACGGCTCGACCCTCAGCTACAAGGACAACGCCACCTACACGCTGGCCAACGTCTTCCTGCTGGCCTGGCCGTACGGCTCACCGAACGTGTACTCCGGCTACGAGTTCTCCGACACCGACGCTGGCCCGCCGAACAACGGGCAGGTCAGCGCCTGTTACAGCGACGGCTGGAAGTGCCAGCACGCCTGGCCGCAGATCGCGCACATGGTGGGCTTCCGCAACGCGGTGGCCGGCACCGCGGTGACGAACTGGTGGGACGACGGCGGCAACGCCATCGCGTTCGGGCGCGGCAGCAAGGGCTTCGTGGCGATCAACCACGAGAGCGGCTCGCTCACGTCGACCTTCACCACGTCGCTGCCGGCGGGCACGTACTGCGACGCCCAGCACAGCGGCACCTCCTACTCCGTCGGCTCCGACGGGAAGTTCACCGCGACGATCGGCGCCGGCGACGCGGTGGCGCTGTACGTGGGCGGGCCCTGCTGACCCGTCCGCCCCCGCGGTCGAGCCGACCGCAACCGAGCTCACGTGCCCGGTCGTACCCCGGTTTCCGGGGTGCGGCCGGGCACGTTCGCGTGGGTGCCGCGAACTTCCCCGCAGGGAGCATCGATGGAAAGTTTTAGAAAGTCAAGGCGAGCGGTTGCAGGTCATCGTTGCTGTCCGAAGCCTTGACAAGCCTGGACGGAGGGTCGTTACTTCTCTCCAAGCGATGAGAAGAGAAAGTTATGGAAAGTCGTACTGAAGGAGTCCTCGTGGCCGGTGGTGCGTCGCAGACCCGCGAACGGGCGGGCACAGCGCGGGAGGCGCGAGCCGCGGCTTCGGGCCGCACCGGGCGCAAGGCGCGGCACGGGCCGCGCCGCCTCGGGGACGGGCCGGTCGCGCTGCTGTTCCTGGCGCCGGTGCTGATCGGCTTCGCGGTGTTCTACGTGTACCCGGCCATCCGCGGTGCGTACTTCTCCACGACCGACTACAACCTGCTCTCCAGCCCGCACGGGGTGGGCACGGCCAACTACTCGCGGCTGCTGCACGACCCGCTGTTCTGGAACTCGCTGAAGGTCAGCGCCTACTACGTGGTCCTCAACGTCGGCGGGCAGACGGTGCTGGCGGTGGTGCTGGCCGGGCTGATGTTCCGGCTGACCCGCTCGGTGGCGATCCGGGTGATGCTGCTGCTGCCCTGGCTGGTGCCGAACGTCACCGTCGGGCTGCTCTTCCTGTGGCTGTTCGACGCCGACCTCGGCCTGGTCAACCACGTCCTGGGCTCGGTGGGCATCGGCACCCACGGCTGGTTCACCTCGACCACCTGGGCGATGCCGACCATCGCGCTGACCAACACCTGGGCGTACACCGGCTACACCGCGCTGTTGCTGTACGCGGGCATGCTGCAGATCCCCGACCCGATCTACGAGGCCGCGCTGCTGGACGGCGCCGGGGAACTGCGGATGTTCTTCCGGCTCACCCTGCCGCTGATCCGGCCGGTGCTCGCGCTGGTGCTGGTGGTGTCGGTGATCGGCTCGTTCCAGATCTTCGACACGGTCGCGATCACCCCCAGTCCCGGCGGTCCGGTCAACTCCACCCGGGTCATCTACTACTACATCTACGAACTGGCCTTCAAACACTTCGAAATGGGCTACGCCAGCGCGGTCGCGATGACGCTGGTCCTCATCCTCGGCGTGCTGACCATGGTGCAGATGCGGCTGCTGCGCGCATCGCGCTCGGACCTGGCCTAGGAGGACCGACGATGCCCCAACGCTCCACCGTCCCGCGCCTGCACCCCGGCCGGGTGCTCGCCTGGACCGTCCTGGTCGTGGCGCTGCTGCTGACGGTCTTCCCGTTCTACTGGATGCTGCGCACCGCGCTGACCCCCGCGCACCAACTGCTCTCCGACAACACCGGGTTGTGGCCGCACCACGCCACGCTGATCAACTTCCGCCGGGTGATCGGCCTGACCAGCCTGGCGCAGAACCAGGCCGCCGGCGGGTCGGGCGCGCAGCTGAACTTCCTGCTCTACCTGCGCAACTCGCTGATCTACTGCGCGCTGATCGCCACCGTCCAGACGTTCTGCTGCGCGATGGCCGGCTACGCGCTCGCCCGGCTCCGCTTCCGGGGCCGCGAGTTCCTCTTCACGCTCTTCGTGCTGTCGCTGATGGTCCCCCCGATCTTCACGCTGCTGCCGAACTTCGCGCTGATGAAGAACCTCGGCTGGCTCGGCTCGTTCGCCGGCATGGTCGCGCCGACGCTGCTGATGACGCCGTTCTCGGTGTTCTTCCTGCGGCAGTTCTTCCTGTCGATCCCGCGCGAGATCGAGGAGGCGGCCACCATCGACGGCGCGGGCCGGTGGCTGCAGTTCTGGCGGGTGATCGTGCCGATGAGCCGCGGGCCGCTGTTCACCATCGGCCTGATCACGGCCGTCTGGGCCTGGAAGGACTACCTCTGGCCGCTGCTGGTCGGGCCCGACCCGAGCACCCGGGTGCTGACCGCGGGGCTGGGGATCTTCCTCCAGCAGTCGCCGAACACCGCACCGGACTGGACCGGGCTGATGGCCGCGTCCGTGCTGACCGTGGTGCCCGTGGCACTGCTTCTCATCTTCTTCGGCAAGCGGCTGGTGGAGTCCATGGGCTTCACCGGTATCAAGTAAGGAAGGAACGAATCTCCATGAGACGCAACGTCCGTGTCGCGGTCGCCCTCTTCGCCGCCGCCCTCCCCGTCGGTCTGACGGCCTGCTCCAGTGACTCCTCCGGGGGCGGCAACGGCCCGGTGACCCTCAACTACGCGCTGTGGGACAGCTCCCAGCTGCCCGCCTACCAGGCGTGCGCGACGGCCTTCACCAAGGCCAACCCGGACATCAAGATCAAGATCACCCAGACCGCGTGGGGCCAGTACTGGACCAACCTCACCACCGAGATGACCGCGGGCAACGCGCCGGACGTCTTCACCGACCACGTCGCCTACTACCCGAACCTGGTGAAGAACAACCAGATCCTGGACATCTCGCAGCAGGTCGCCGCCGACCACGTCGACCTGTCGCAGTACCAGAGCGGCCTGGCCGACGCCTGGGTCAAGGACGGCAAGCGGTACGGCCTGCCCAAGGACTGGGACACCGAGGCGATCGCGTACAACACCACGCTGGCCGCCAAGGCCGGCTACACCGCGGCGGACCTGGCCAAGCTGACCTGGAACCCCGACGACGGCGGCACCTTCGAGAAGTTCATCGCCAAGATGACCGTCGACACCAGCGGCCGCAACGGCCTGGACCCGAAGTTCGACAAGAAGCACGTCAAGACCTACGGCATCGAGCTGACCTACGACGACGGCTCCACCGGGCAGAGCAGCTGGGGCAACCTCGCCGCCGAGGCGGGCTTCACCTTCCTGGACAAGAACCCGTTCGGCACCAAGTACCACTACGACGACCCGGCGCTGGCCAAGACCATCGACTGGATGGCGAGCCTGGCGAAGAAGGGCTACGCCCCGGCGTACGACAAGAACTCCAGCCTCGGCCCGGACGCGGTCCTCAACGCCGGCAAGGCCGCGACGACGATGACCGGTTCGTGGAACATCAACACCTACCTGGGCTCCACCGCCACGCAGAAGTTCGCGTTCGCGCCGCTGCCGGTGGGCCCGACGGGCCGCAAGACCTTCATCAACGGGCTGTCCGACGCGATCTACGCCGGCACCAAGCACCCCGACCAGGCGTGGCAGTGGGTGAAGTTCCTCGGTTCGACCGGCTGCCAGGACATCATCGCCGCCAAGGGCGTGGTCTTCCCGGCGATCAAGACCGACAGCGCCAAGGCGCTGGCCACGCACCAGAAGGCCGGGCAGGACGTGAAGGTCTTCACCGACGAGGCCGCCGCCTCGGGCGGCACCTTCACCTACCCCATCACCGACCACGCCGACCAGGTCACGCAGGAGGTCCAGACCGACCTGGAGCGGGTCTGGCTCGGCCAGTCGGACGCCACCGCCGCGCTGAAGAAGGCGCAGAAGGCCGTCGACGGGTACTTCTCCCAGCCCTGACCGCACCTTGATCTCCGCTGCCACGACGCACCCGTGACCGGGCCGGGGCCGCCGTCCCGACCACGGCGCCCCGGCCCTCCCCCGAAGTGAAGGGACCCCATGCCCCACCTCCTGGACCTCGGTCCACTGCACATCCCCGCGCAGCTCAGCGGCCCGCCGCAGCCCGTGCCGGGCGGCCTGCTGCTGCCCGCGGGCCGGGTGGCCCTGCTGCACGGCCTGCCCGACGCCCAGGTCTACCGCCACGGCTGGAACTCCTGGAGCCCCTCGGGCTGGCGCGCGATGGACGAACCGCCGCTGCGCATCGCCAACCCGATCCGCCGCCTCACCGCCGACGACACCGTCTGGGACGAGGAGGGCCGCCACCACTCCGCCGCGGTGACCGCGCTCACCGCTGGCGACGGCAACGTCCTGCTGCTCGGCTCGCTCGGCCTGGACGTGCCGCGGCTGAGCGTGGACCGCGACACCGTCACCGGCTGGTACGAGGGCGACGGCGCCCCCTGGTTCTGCGGCTACGGCCCCGAGTTGGAGGTCTTCGCCCGCTACGCCGAACTGCTCGGCGAGCACCTGGGCCGCACCGGCCGCCGGGCCGGCAACGTCTGGTCGAGCTGGTACGCGTACTACGAGGACATCGACGAGCGCACCCTGCACGCGAACCTCGCGGGGCTGGCCGGGCTGCCGTTCGACGTGTTCCAGGTCGACGACGGCTGGGAGCGGATCGTCGGCGACTGGGAGCCGAACGCCAAGTTCCCCTCGGGGATGGCCGACCTGACCGCGCGGATCAACGACGCCGGGCTCACCGCCGGGCTGTGGATAGCGCCCTTCATCGCCCGGCCCGAGTCGCGCGTGGTCAGGGAGCGGCCGCACCTGTTCCTGTCCGACGCCAACGGCACCCCGGTGCCGGCCGGCTACAACTGGGGCGGCCCGTACCACGCGCTGGACGTCACCCTGCCCGAGGCGCGCGAGCACCTGCGGCAGATCATCGAGACCGTGGTGGGCTGGGGGTTCCGCTACCTCAAGCTGGACTTCGTCAACGCCGCCGCCATCACCGCGCGCCGCCACGACCCCTCGGTGGGCCGCGAGAGCGCCTACCGCGACGCGATGCGGCTGATCCGCGAGACCGCGGGCGACGACGTCTACCTGCTCGGCTCGGGCGCGCCGGTGCTGCCCTCGCTGGGGGTGTGCGACGGCATCCGGGTGGGGCCCGACGTCGCCCCGTTCTGGACCAACTACGCCACCGAGGACCCCTCCGACGCGACCGCGGAGAACGCCCTGGTCGCCTCGGTGAACCGGCTGTGGCTCAAGGGACTGGTCGAACTCGACCCGGACGCGGCCTACTTCCGCGACAAGCAGAGCCTGCTGACCGCGGCCCAGCGCCGGATGCTGGTGGACCTCGCGCACGTCTGCGACTTCCGGGCCACCTCCGACCCGCCGGCGTGGCTGGGCGACACCGAGCGTGCGGCGCTCGCCGACTTCCTCGGGTCGCGGCCCGCGGTCCGGCAGTTGGACCGCTACCGGTTCGCGATCGGGTCGCAGGAGGTGGACTTCACGGCGGCCGCGCTGCGCCAGGGGGACTGACGGCCGTGAGATGGCGGCCGTGAGCTGACGGCCGCCGCCTTACGGCTGTGAGGTTATGACTGCGAGCTGGCGGCTGTGAACTCACGGCCGTCAGGTAACAGGGGGCGATTCTTCCGGGGTCGGGCCGGATGGCACCAGGGCGCGCCGTGCACCGCGGCGGTGCGCCCCGTTCACTGCGATGTTCACTGCGATCGACCAACGGAGGTCGACACGATGCACCTACGCACGAGACCGACCGGGGCCACCAGGGCGCGCCTGGCGATGGCGCTCGCGGCGCTGTTCGCGCTGCTGGCCGCGGCTCTGACCGGCACCCACGGCGCGGCGGCGGCCACGCCGGTCGCCGGCGGCGCCCCGGCCCGCCCGGCGGCGCCCGCCTCCCCGGACCCGTCCCTGACCGACCACCAGCTCACGTACGCGGCAGGGCCCCTGGACAACCCCGACAAGGGCCTGGCCGTGTACTACAACGCGGGCAGCGACCAGAACGCCGGCTACCCGCACAGCCTGACCTGGAGCTACTTCCCGCTGAACGCGGTGATGACCGACGCGGGCGACTGCACCAAGCTGGACTGGTCGCCGGTGGAGAAGATGCTCAACGAGACGGCGTCGTACGGGAACACCGCCGCGATCCGCTTCTACCTGGACTACCCCGACGGCAACCCGACCAACGGCATGCCCGCGTGCTGGAACGGCAAGGTGCCGACCAACAACGACACGTACTGGAACACCCAGAGCCCGGACTACAACAACGCGTACCTGCTCAGCTCGCTCCAGACGTTCATCGCGGCGTTCGGCGCCAAGTACGACGGCGACCCGCGGATCGGCTTCATCCAGATGGGCCTGATCGGCTACTGGGGCGAGTGGCACACCTGGCCGGAGAACGGCACCGGCGGCTACGCGGACTTCATGGCCACCGACGCCAACGCCGCGCTGATCGTCAAGGCGTACGCGAACGCGTTCCACACCACCAAGATCGAGGTCCGCTACCCGACGTCGGGCGGCGGCGCCGCGAACGACCTCGACGTCGGCTACCACGACGACTCGTTCTGCTACCGCGAGGGCAGCCCGCTGGCGGGCATCACCCTGCCGCAGTCCATGGGCGGGGCGGACTACTCGCAGCTCCAGTACGCCCTGAACGAGGGCGTGGAGAACAAGTGGATCACCGACTCCATGGGCGGTGAGGTGCGCCCGGAGATCCAGGGCTCGGTCTTCGGCACCTGGGGCACCGGCGCCAGCGGCGACAACGACGACATCAAGGCGTGCATCGAGATGGAGCACACCACCTGGAAGCTCGACCAGGGCAGCACGTCCTACAGCGCGAGCGACGCCGACGTGGGGGCCGCGGTCCGCGAGATGGGCTACGACTTCACCGTGCCGGACGCGTACTACGACAACTCCGTGTCGGGCACCACGAAGATCGGCGTGAAGATCTCCAACGACGGGGTGGCGCCCATCTACCACCCCTGGACCGTACGGCTGGGCCTGAAGGACTCCTCGGGGAACGTCGTCAAGACTTGGGACACCTCCTGGGACCTGACGAAGGTCATGCCGCTGAAGATCCGGGCCTACCCGGACTGGAACAAGGGCAGCGACCCGACGTACCTGGACTACGGCTACCCGGAGTACTTCGACACCAGCGTGGACACCTCGTCCGTGGCCGCCGGCTCGTACCAGCTGGTGATGGACGTGGTGAACCCGCTGTCCGCGGTGAGTTCGGCCGCCAAGCCGCTGCGGTTCGCCAACGCCACCCAGAACGCCGACGGCTGGCTCGGGCTCGGCTCGATCGCCGTGGGCTCCGGCTCCACCGGCGGCAACGGCGGCGCCACCTCGTACGAGGCGGAGGCCGCCGGCAACACCCTGGCCGGCGGCGCGACCGTCGCCGACTGCACCGGCTGCTCCGGCGGCCGCAAGGTCGGATACGTCGGCAACGGCGCCACGCTGACGTTCAACGGCGTGGCCGGCGGCAGCGGCGGTGCCACCAAGGTGACCGTCGCCTACACCAGCGCCGTCGCCCGTACCTTCCAGGTCAGCGCCAACGGCGGCACCCCGGTGAGCGTCACTGTCACCCCGACCGCCGACTGGCAGACCACGGCGACCGCCACCGCGACCCTGAACCTGGCCGCGGGCAGCGCCAACACCGTCACCATCGCCAATCCCGGCGACTGGGCACCCGACATCGACCGCATCACCGTCGGCTGACCGGCCGGGGCGCCGGCCGCGGTCCCTGACGCGGACCGCATGGCCGGCGCCCCGCGCGGCGTACCCTGAATGCCGCCTTTCCCACCGCACCGCTTTCGCACCGCACCGCTTTCGCACCACACCGCTTTCGCACCGCACAGCTTTCCCACCGCACCACGACCACGCCACACACCGACGACACAGCCGGAGGAGGACGGGAGCATGACCGACATCGTGCTGACCGGCGCGGGCAACGTGAAGATGACCCGGCGCATCCTGTCCGACCTGTTCCTCGTCCCCGCCCTGGCCGGGACGCTGCGCATCCGGCTGCACGACATCGACCCCGACCGGCTGGACACCGCGCTCACCCTGGCCCGGCAGCTGGACGCGGAGGCCGGCGCCGGCGCCGTGATCGAGACGTACACCGACCGCCGGGCCGCGCTGTACGGCGCCGACCACGTGGTCTGCCAGCTCAACGTCGACAGCTACGACACCGCGCTGCGGGACTTCGAGATCCCTGCCCGGCACGGGCTGCGCCAGACCATCGCCGACACCATCGGCATCGGCGGGATCTTCCGCGGGCTGCGCACCATCCCGGTCATGGTGGGCCTGGCCCAGGACATGGCCGAGCAGTGCCCCGACGCCTGGCTGCTGAGCTACACCGACCCGCTGGTGATGACGCTGTGGGCGCTGCGCGAGGTCACCGGCATGACCCGGGTGGTCGGCCTGTGCCACGCCGTGCGCGACACCCACGCCTACCTCGCCGACGTGGTCGGCCGCGACTTCGAGGACCTCACCTTCCAGACCGCGGGCCTGACCCACCAGGCGTTCGTGCTGCGCTTCGAGGCCGGCGGCCGGTCGCTCTACCCGGAGCTGGAGGCCGCCGTGCGCGCCGACCCGAAGCTGGGCCGGCATGTGCGGATGGAGATGTGGCGCCGGTTCGGCTACTTCCCCACCGAGTCCAGCGAGCACGCGGCCGAGTACGTCCCCTGGTTCCTGCGCCACGACGAGGAGGTGGCCCGGCTGGGCATCCCCGTCGGCGAGGAGCTGGGGCGGCTGGGCCAGCGGCTGCACGCGTACGAGGAGATCCGCCGCGGGCTGGCCCAGGGCCGGCCGATGCTGACGCGCTGGCAGGACCCGGAGATCGCCTCCGAGGTGCTGCGCGCGCTGATCACCGGCGAGCCGCGCCGGGTGAACCTGACGCTCCCCAACGAGGGGCTGATCCCCGCGCTGCCGGCCGAGTGCTTCGTCGAGGTGCCCGCCGACGTCGACGCCACCGGGATCACGGCCGCGCCGATCGACCGCTACCCCGCGCAACTGGCCGCCCTCAACCGGGCCTACGTCAACGTCGCCGAACTGACCGTGCGCGCCGCGCTGGACGGCGAGCCCCGCCATGTGCGGCACGCTGCGATGCTGGACCCGAACACCGCGGCGACGCTCCCGCTCGCCGCGATCGCACAGCTCTGCGACGAGATGACCGAAGCACACCGCGACCTGCTGCCTGCCGGTCTCGCGGACCGGAAGGGCCAGGCGTGACGAACAACCATGAGCCGATGCCGGCCGAGGTCCGCCGTGAGCGGATGCTCACGCTGGTCCAGGAGCAGGACTTCGTACGGATCGCGGCCCTCGCCGAGGCGTTCGGCGTCTCGGTGGTCACCGTCCGCGGCGACCTGGACGCCCTGGAGGAGCACGGCCTGATCCGCCGGGTGCGCGGCGGCGCCCGGGCCGCGCCGCTGGAGAGCGGCAACGAGCCGTCCTACGAGCAGTCGCTGGGCTCGGCCGCGCTGGAGAAGGCCGCGATCGCCAAGGCGGCGGCGCGGCAGGTCGGCAGCGGCCAGTCCATCGTGGTGGACGCCGGCACCACCACGACGTTCTTCGCCCGCGAGCTGGTCGCGCGCCGCGACCTGACCGACCTGATGGTGTTCACCAACAGCACCAGCGTCGCCCACCAGCTCGAACCGGCCATCCCGCGCTTCACGGTGGTGCTGTCCGGGGGGACGCTGCGCCCGTTGCAGCGGTCGCTGGTCGACCCGATGGGCGGGCGCATCCTGGAGCACATCCACGCCGACACCGCGTTCCTGTCGTGCAGCGGCATCCACCCCGACACCGGTGTCACCAACATCAACATCCAGGAAGCCGAGATGAAGGTCAGGATGCTGCGGGCCACCACCCGGCACATCCTGCTCGCCGACTCCACGAAGCTCGGCCGCACCGATCTCGCGCCGGTCTGCCCGCTCAGCGACCTGGACCTGCTGATCGTCGGCGACAACGCGACCGAGGCGCAGCTGGCCCGGCTGCGGGAGTACGGACTGACGGTGGAGCTGGGCGAGTTGACGGACTGAGCGGGGCGGGCCGCCGGGGCAGGGGCCGAGGCCGGGGACACCCGGGGCGGGGCCCGGCAGGCGTCAACCCGCCCGCGGTCAGCGGTCCTCGTGGGTGATGGCGGCGACCGGGACGTCGAGCACGCGCGCGCAGCGCAGGATCGTCTCGTCGCTGGCACCGGCCAACCCGCGCTCCAGCCGGGAGAGATGGCCCCGGTCCAGGCCGGTCAGGGCCTGCATCCGCCGAAGGCTCATCTTCCGAGCAGTGCGAAGTGCCCTGATTGCCGCGCCGTTCGGTCTCACGTCTCGAAAGTATCCGCCCGCCACCCCGCCCGCAAGCCAAGCAGATCAAAAATAAGAGCCTTAAGAGCTTTGGCATGGGACTCGGGTACATTCGCACGAGCTTCCGTGCCACCATCTCGCGCAACCAATGGGCGAGTTCCGGCCGTATCGGCCGCAGGTCGAGGGCTCGGAAGATGGCTGCGTGGTTGCGTGCAGTGCGGCATGATGTGGGCCATGGACGGAGATTGGTTGCGGCTGGGCGGTGTCATCCGGGCAGCACGCAAGCGCAAGGGACTCAGCCAGGTACGTCTCGGGGACTCGATCGGCGTGAAGCGGACCGTCATCCAGACGATCGAGCGCGGGCACGAGTTCCAGAGCGTCACGGCGACCCTGCGCGACATCGAACGCATTCTGGAGTGGGGCCAGGGCTCGATCGAGCACATCCTCGACGGCGGCGAGCCGCTGCCCCCGGACTCCCCCAACAACCGCTACTACACCCGGCACGTCCGGCCGGAGGCCGGCGGCGAGCTGCCGGTGCGGATCTCCCGCGCGCTCGCCGAGGGCGTCACCCTGGACACCGCGATCGTGGCGCTGTCGCCCAACACCGAGATGGTCGTGGTGGTCAAGGGCAAGCCGGACGCCACCCACGACCAGATCGAGGCGGCCCTCGCGGCGTGGGAGAAGCGCGGCGGACACCTGGACCGGCTGCGGGAGATCGCCGACGGCGGGGAGGGCTGACTCCCAGGCGCCCGCACCCCTGCCGAGCCCGCCGCCCGGCGCGCACGTCGTAGCCTGGCAGTGCGCAACGGGCGGGCCCGACCGGGAAACCGCCCGGTCAGGACGGCAGAAGCGGGGAGTCACCATGGCGCGCAGGCCGGGCCGCCGGGCACCCGCGGCACCCCTGGAGCAGCGCGAGGGCATCGACCCGGTCCGGGTACGGCTGCCGGGGCCCGGCGCGGCGGACGGCGCCACGGGGCAGCGGCGAGGCCAGGAGCAGCCGCCCTGGACGACCGTCGGCGGCTACCTGCTGGCCCGCTACGGGCCCGCGGTCGGCCGGGAGCGGATCGAGGCGATGCTCGCGGCGGGCGCCTTCGTCACCGCGGACGGCCCGGTGCGTTCCGGCACCCCGTACGTGCCCGGCGCCTTCGTGTGGTTCCACCGCGACCGGCCGCCGGAGCCCGCGGTGCCCTTCCCGGTCGAGGTGCTCCACCGCGACGAGCGGATCGTGGTCGCGGACAAGCCGCACTTCCTGGCCACCACCCCGCGCGGCAGCCATGTCACCGAGACCGCGCTCGCCCGGCTGCGCCGCGACCTCGGCCTGCCCGACCTCACGCCCGCGCACCGGCTCGACCGGCTGACCGCGGGCGTGGTGCTGTTCGTCGTACGCCCCGAGGACCGCGGCGCCTACCAGACGCTCTTCCGGGACCGCCGCACCCGCAAGGAGTACGAGGCGGTCGCGCCGTACGACCCGGCGGTCGCGCTGCCCGCCACGGTCCGCAGCCGCATCGTCAAAGAACGCGGGGAGATGGCGGCGCGGGAGGTGCCGGGACCGGAGAACGCGGTGAGCACCGTGGAGCTGGCCGAGCACCGCGGCGGGCTCGGCCGCTACCGGCTGCGGCCCCTGACCGGCCGCACCCACCAGCTGCGCGTGCACATGCACGCGTTGGGCCTGCCTTTGCTCAACGACCCGATCTACCCCGCGGTGCTGCCCGAGGACCCGGCCGACCCGTATGCGCGGCCGCTGCAACTGCTCGCGCGCACCCTGGAGTTCACCGACCCCCGGACCGGGCGCGAGCTGCGCTTCGACAGCGCGCGCCGGCTGGCCGCGTGGCCGCCCGCGGACAGCTGAGCGGCGCCGCGCCGGGCGGTGGGCGGCGCCGCCGGTACGGTCCGGCTCAGGCCGCCCGCGGGTCCGGCTGGAGCACCGCGAAGAACGCCCCCTCGGGGTCCCTGAGCAGCGCGATCCGGCCGATGCCGGCGACGTATGTGCTGGGCATCAGCACCGTCGCGCCGTGCGAGGAGGCGGCGGCCACCACCCCGTCGGTGTCGGAGACGCCGAAGTACGGCTGCCAGTAGCACAGGCCGTCCGGCAGTTGCTCGGTGGTGAGCTGCATGATGCCGCCGTGCGAACCGGCCTGTCCGCCGCCGGAGCGGGCGACCACCGTGTAGACGCCCGTGTTGCCGGCCAGCGGCATGTCCGTGGTCTCCCAGTCGAAGACGGTGCGGTAGAAGCCCGTGGCCTGCGCCGCGTCCGTCGTGTAGAGCTCGGCCCAGCACAGGCCGCCCGCGCCGGTGCGGTCCAGGCCCTTGACGGCGCCCGGCTCGTAGGCCGCGAACTCGGCGCCGGACGGGTCGCAGTAACCGGCGATGCGGGTCCCCCCGCCGATGTCCAGCGGGGCGAACCGCACGCTGCCGCCCGCCTCCTCGACGGCCTTGGTGGTCGCGTCGGCGTCGGCGGTCTCGAAGTAGAGCGTCCAGGCGGAGGCGGCGCCCTCGTCGGTGATCGGGCCGAGGCCGGCGACGCTCTGACCGTCGAGCTCGAACACGCCGTACCCGCCCGCGTCGGGGCCGGCCGGCCGGAACTCCCAGCCCAGCAGCGCGCGGTAGAACGCGGCGGCGCGCAAGGTGTCGCGGCTGCCGAGGTCGATCCAGCTCGGTGCGCCGGGCACGTAGTCGTTGGTGAGCATGGTGCGGTCCTCCGTGGGCGTGGTCGTGGGCCTCAACGTATGCGTGAAGGTATGCCCGCGCACTGTGGTCCGCGCCACCGGCCGGGCCCGCGGGAAGCTCGTACGGAATGCGCCGGGTGTCCGGTTCCGTGGGATATGCAGCCGATCCGGCCGCTGTGTACTCCCTCACACTCAGCATCGCACCCTGCGCGGGCGTGCGCCGTTCGTGCCAGGTCACGGCAGGGCGGACGGTTTCGCGCCGGCGCGCACCGGGTACGCCCGGTGGTCAATCGGTTCGGCATTGTCAGTGGCGCGGTCTAGGGTGGATCACATGTTTGGGGGCACTCTCGATCAGGCGAACGCCGCGCTGCGCGCTTACGTGCAGGCGCACGGCGACCGGCCGTGGACGGCCGAGCAGCTCGCGGAGCTGGCGCGGCTGCGCGCCCAGTGGACGGCCGCGGCGCGCGGCGTCCGGCTGGAGATACGTCCGGTGTCCGGTCCGGTCTCCGGCGCCGCGGTGGTCACCGCGGCTTGAAGCGAGACTCCGCGCGCGGACACGTGCGCGGGCACGCGGTCCGGCTCAGAGGTGCGCGAGGGCGTGCGGGGGGCGCAGGGCGTCGGTACCGGGAGCGGGCTCGGCGGTGTCGCTGCCGAGTCCGGTGATCCGGTTGCCGGCGTCGACATGGACCACGGCCGGGCGTAGCGCGCGGGCCTCGGCGTCCTCGACCTGCGCGTAGCTGATGAGGATCACCAGGTCGCCGGGGTGCACCAGATGGGCGGCGGCACCGTTGATGCCGATGACGCCCGAGCCGCGCTCGCCCTCGATCACATAGGTCTCCAGCCGGGCGCCGTTGGTGATGTCCACGATGTGCACGAGCTCGCCCGGCAGCAGGTCCGCGGCGTCCATCAGATCGGCGTCCACGGTCACCGAACCCACGTAGTGCAGATCCGCCTGGGTCACGGTGGCCCGGTGGATCTTGGACTTGAACATGGTGCGCAGCACGACGTCGCCTCCTGGCGGGTGAGTGGGTCGCGTTCCCTGGCGGGATACGCGCCGTCGCCTCCAGGGTAGGGCCGCCCGCGGCGGACCCGGCCGGGGGGCCGGGCGGAGTGCCGAAGATCTCAGTACCCGACCCGGGCCGCACCAGCCGCTGGGAATACCCCTAGGGGGTATAAGGTTGACGGTGGTGGGGACGGACGATCCGCCCACCGGGCCGCGCGCGACAGACCGCGGCCGCACCTGCGGTACGTGTGACGCGTACCCGTGGAGGAGGAGCACAGCATGAGCGAGGCCGTCTACTCGGTGTCCGGGATGAGCTGCGGGCACTGCGAGTCCGCGGTGAGCAAGGAGGTCGGCGCGATCCCCGGTGTCACCTCCGCGACCGCCGTGGCGAGCAGCGGCCTGCTGACGATCGCGTCCGAGCGGCCGCTCGACGACGAGGCGGTGCGCGCGGCCGTGGACGAGGCGGGCTACGAACTGGTCGGCCGCGCCTGAGCGGACGGCACCACCGGCGGCCGGCCCCGCGCCGGGAGCACCGGCAGCACCGGGAGCGCCGGAAGCGCCGCACGGGCCGGCCGGACGACGAGCCGAGGAGCAGCAGGGAGCGAACAGTGGCAACCAGCACGGCACACCCGCACAGCGGACCCGCGCAGAACCGGGTGGAGTTGGCGATCGGCGGCATGACCTGCGCGTCCTGCGCCGCCCGGATCGAGAAGAAACTCAACCGGATGGACGGGGTCACCGCCAGCGTCAACTACGCGACCGAGAAGGCCAGGGTCGAGTACGCGGGCGGTGTGGCGGTGGACGACCTCATCGCGACGGTCGAGGCCACCGGGTACACCGCCGAACTGCCGCCGCCCCCTGCCGCCCCGGCGCCCACGGCCGGTCCCCGCGCCGCGGACGGCGGCGACCCGGCCGCCGCCCCCGGCGCCGAGCTCACCACGCTGCGCCAGCGGCTGACCACCGCGGTCGTCCTCGGCCTGCCGGTGGTCCTGCTGTCGATGGTGCCCGCGTGGCAGTTCACCAACTGGCAGTGGCTCGCGCTGACCCTCGCCTCGCCCGTGGTGGTGTACGCGGGCTGGCCCTTCCACCGCGCCGCGCTCACCAACGCCCGGCACGGCGCCGCCACGATGGACACCCTGGTGTCGGTCGGCACCCTCGCGGCCTACGGCTGGTCGCTGTGGGCGCTGTTCTTCGGTACGGCCGGCCACCCCGGCATGAGCCACCCCTTCGCGTTCACCGTCTCCCGCGGCGACGGCGGCAGCCAGATCTACCTGGAGGCGGCCGCCGGGGTCACCGCCTTCCTGCTCGCCGGACGCTACTTCGAGGCCCGCGCCAAGCGCCGCGCCGGTGCCGCCCTGCGCGCGCTGCTCGAACTCGGCGCGAAGGACGTGGCGGTGCTCCGCGACGGTGCCGAGGTCCGGCTGCCGATCGGCGAGTTGGCGGTCGGGGACCGCTTCGTGGTGCGGCCGGGCGAGAAGGTCGCCACCGACGGGGTGGTGCGCGAGGGCGGCTCCGCCATCGACGCCTCGCTGCTGACGGGCGAGTCCGTGCCGGTCGAGGTCGGCCCGGGCGACCCGGTGGCCGGCGCGACGGTGAACGCGGGCGGCCGGATCGTGGTGGAGGCCGTCCGCGTCGGCGCCGACACCCAACTCGCCCGGATGGGCCGGCTGGTGGCGGACGCGCAGAGCGGGAAGGCCGCGGCGCAGCGGCTCGCCGACCGGATCTCCGCGGTGTTCGTGCCCGCGGTGATCGTGCTGGCGCTCGGCACGCTCGCGGTCTGGTTCGCACTCGGCGAGGGGGCGACGGCGGCGTTCACCGCGGCGGTCGCCGTGCTGATCATCGCCTGCCCGTGCGCGCTCGGCCTGGCCACGCCCACCGCGCTGCTCGTCGGCACCGGGCGCGGCGCCCAACTCGGCATCCTCATCAAGGGCCCCGAGGTGCTGGAGTCCACCCGGGCGGTCGACACGGTGGTGCTCGACAAGACCGGCACGGTCACCAGCGGCGCGATGGCGCTGACCGGCGTCCATGTCGCGGCCGGTGAGGACGAGGAGGCGGTGCTGCGGCTGGCCGGCGCCCTGGAGCACGCCTCGGAGCACCCGGTCGCCCGCGCGGTCGCGGCCGGTGCCGCCGAGCGGCTCGGCGCCCTGCCGGCCGTCGCGGACTTCGCCAACGTGCCGGGGCTCGGCGTGCAGGGCGTCGTCGACGGTCACGCCGTACTCGTGGGCCGCGCACGGCTGCTGCGCGCGTGGGCGCAGGAACTGCCGGCGGAGCTGGCCGCGGCCTCGTCCGCTGCGGAGGAGGGCGGCGCCACCGCGGTCGCCGTCGGCTGGGACGGGCGCGCCAGGGCGGTGCTCACCATCGCCGACACGGTCAGGCCCAGCAGCCAGGAGGCGGTCGGCCGGCTGCGCGCACTCGGCCTGCGGCCGGTGCTGCTGACCGGGGACAACGCCCGGGTCGCGCACACCGTGGCCGCGCAGGTGGGGATCGCCGCGGCGGACGTCCACGCGGAGGTGCTGCCCGAGGAGAAGGCGGCCGTCGTACGGCGGTTGCAGGAGCAGGGCCGGGTGGTGGCGATGGTCGGCGACGGTGTCAACGACGCGGCCGCGCTCGCGCAGGCGGACCTCGGACTGGCGATGGGCACCGGCACCGACGCCGCCATCGAGGCGGGCGACCTGACCCTGGTACGGGGCGACCTGCGGGTGGCGGCGGACGCGATCCGGCTGGCGCGGCGCACCCTGGCCACCATCAAGGCGAACCTGTTCTGGGCGTTCGCCTACAACCTCGCGGCGATCCCGCTGGCCGCGGCCGGGCTGCTGGACCCGATGATCGCGGGGGCGGCGATGGCCTTCTCGTCGGTCTTCGTGGTGGCCAACAGCCTGCGGCTGCGCCGGTTCAGGCCGCTCGGCTGAGCGGGGGCGGCCCGGTCGGCCGTATCGGCCGTATCGGCCGTATCGGCCGTGCGCGAACGGCCCGTTGACGTGCGACGTCCCCCGTCCCGCCGGTGACTGCCGGCGGGGCGGGGGACGTTCGCGCGGGCGCTGCTCAGAAGTGGGTGAGCTTCGCGCCGAAGCCGGGCTCCGACAGGTCGCTGCCGAGCGCCACCGGCACCGTCGTACGGGCCGCGCCGGTTCCCAGGCTGAGCGTGCCCACCTCGGTGCCGGCCGCGGCGTGGTGCGGCACACCGCCGTCGGCCGCGGTGAGCGTCAGCTCCTGCTTCATGCCCGCCCAGCCGATCGCGGTGAGGTCCTTGGTGGTGACGATCGGCGTGCTGCCGCCGAGTCCGTCGTCCACGGTGCCGACGACCGTGCCCTTCTTGACCACCGTCGCCGAGCCGAGGCCGCCCTGCACGGACTCGATCAGCGCCTGGCTGCGGGTGAGCGCGGTCTGGAGGCTGTCGTCCACCGTGGTGCCGCCGCGCTGCTGGAGCACCACGCCCAGCACCAACTGCTGCTTGCCGTCGACCGTCTTGTGCGCCGCCCACATCAGCGCGCCCCCGGCCGGGGTGCTGGAGCCGGTCTTGATGCCGACCACGCCGACCTTCACCAGGTCGTTGTTGTTGTTGTAGATGCGGCCGACACCGGGGATGTCCACGTTCGGCAGCGCGACCACCGAGCGGAACACGTCGTTCTTCATCACCTCGCGGGCCAGCTTGAGCTGGTCGACCGAGGTACTGACCGTGGTCTCCTCGATGCCGCTGGCGCCGGTGTACGTGGTCTGCGCCATGCCCAGCCGCTTGGCCGTCGCGGTCATCTTCGCGACGAACGCCTCCTGCGTGCCGGCGTCCCAACGGGCCAGCAGACGGGCGATGTTGTTGCCCGACGGGATGAGCAGCAGTTGCAGCATCCGCCGTTCGTCGAAGCGCTGCCCCTCCTTGACCGGCGCCGTCGACTGGTCGTCGGAACCGGCCTCCTTCGCCGCCTGGGCGTCGACCGTGATCGTCGGCCCGCCCTGACTGCCGCTCAGCGGGTGGTCGTGCAGGATCACGTACGCCGTCATCACCTTGGTGAGGCTGGCGATCGGCACGGGCGTCTGCTTGCCGTGCACCCCGAGCGAGCCCAGCCCCTCCACCTCGGCGACGGACTGGCCCTCGGACGGCCACGGCATGGTCCGGGTCAGCGGAGTGCCGGAGAAGGTGAACGTCGGGGAGGCGGTCAGCGTCAGGTGCGGCGACGGCAGCGGGCGCACCGCCTGGACCACCACGAAGACGACCGCGAGCAGCACGACCAGCGGCGTCCAGATCTTGAACCGGCGCAGCACCGTGCGCAGCGGGGTCTCCGGCGGCGGCGGGGTGTTGGTCAGTTCGGCGAGCAGTTTCAGCGGCTGCTTGTCGGGCGGCAGCGGCAGCGGCATGCGGCGGGTGCCCTGGGGTCCCTCCGGCTCGCGGACGGTGGCGCCGTCGGAGGCACCGCCCTCGTCCGCGGGCTGCCCGGCCGGTTTCGCGGCCGGCTCGGCGGCCGGTGCGTCGGCCGGCTTCCCGGCGGGCTTGGCGGGCACGGCAGGAGGCAGCGGCGGGGGCGGCGGAGCGGCCTGTGCGCGCGTCGGACGGCCGGGGGCGCCGAAGACCACCGTGGAGTCCCCGGAGGGCCTCTGACGGCCGCCCTGGGGGCCCTCGGGCCACTCCGCGGGGATGTCCGAGACGAGGGGCTTCACGGTCGGGCCGGGACGCTTCGGGGCGTCCTCGTCGGCGGACGGGCTTTCACCGTCCTGGGCGCCGTCCTTCCGGGAGCTCTCGGCGTCCGTTCGGGTGGCAGGGCGGGCCTCGGCATCGGCATCCGCACTCGCATCGGAGTCCGCGGCGGACTCCGTGGCGGGCTCGGGCGCGGTGCCGGCGGGGGGCTCCTCGGCAGCGGCGTCAGCGGCGCCGTCCGCGTCGGCGGAACCGCCCTCGTCCTCGGCAGCGGCAGCAGCGGCAGCAGCGGTCTCGTCCGCACCGCTCTCCGCGGTCGCGGCCTCGGCGTCCTCATCCGCCTCCGCGTCCGATGAACCGTCCTCCTCGCCGCGGGCGTCTTCGGAGGTGTCCTCCCCGACGACCCCGTCCGCCGATTCGTCGGCAGCCCCGTCCGCAGCCCCGTCCGCGGCCTCGCCCGGTTCCGCCTCCGGTTCGCCCGAACCGGGCCCAACCCCATCCGACCCGCCCGTACCGGAAGTCCCGGCAGCCTCCCCGGCCCCTTCATTCCGGTCACGATTCGGTTCCGTTTTCCCGTGCTTCTCCTGTGCCGTACGGGGCGCAGGAGGCGCGGCGGGGGGAGCAGGATCGGTCACGGTGTCCACGTCGGCTACGTCATCTGTCGTAGCCGCGGCGCCCGTCGGCGTACGTCCGGACGCCCGATCCGCCGACGCCGCGGGCCCGCTGTCGGCGTCGGGGTGCGGACGGGGCTCCGATCCGGCGTCCTCGATGTCGTCCTGCGTGTGCGCACCTGGGGTATCGGCCTCACCCTCCGCGGCCGGGCGCCCCGCGCCGCCCTCGGCCACCCGGGCCTCCGCAGCCTCCGGAGGCAGTCGGAACACCGCCAGCCTCGGATCTTTGGCCGGGCGGATACCCGGCTCCCCCGACGTCTCGTGCTGCTGCTCCCTGCCGGGGGCGTCGCCCGCCACGCAGACCTCCTCCACACATCGTGATGACTCATGCACACACTCGGGCAAAAACGCGCAGACCTTGTGCCCTTAGCGGTCTTGGACTACACAGGCAAGTGTCCCGCGAGAAGGACGCGGTCCGTCTGCGACACCCCATCCCCCCCGTAGACGAGAACGACATACCACCCGGTTCCCGTCGATATGGAAAAGGCACTCTCGACAGGCCCGTGTGAGAGGCGTCACCCTGTCATTCATCCACGCGGGGAGGCATGGATGGGCAAGAGCCGCAGAACAATTCCGGAAGAGCTGTTGCTGCTCGCCCTGGACCCGACCACCGGGACCACGGCGCAGCCGCAGTCGCTCGACCTCGGCCTCGCCGGGGCCCAGCTCGTCGAGCTGGCCCTGGCCGGACGGATAGCCCCTGACGGGGATCGTATAGCCGTGGTGCACCCACGGCCGACAGGAGATCCGACTCTGGACTCCGCGCTCGAACTGCTGCGACGCCGTGGCAGTCCGGTGCGGGCCGTCCACTGGATCGGCGGGCCCCGGCTGGGGTTGCGCCAGACGTATCTCGCACACCTGGAGCGGTGCGGCATGGTGCACGCCGTACCGGGTCAGATGTGCGGGGTGCTGCCGACCACGCGGTACCAGGCGACCGACAGCGCGGTCAGCCGGGAGATCAGGGCCCGGCTGGACAACGCGATCCGCACCGGCGTACCGCCGGACCCGCGGACCGCCGCGCTCGCCGCGCTCGCCCATGCCGTGGGCCTCGGCAAGCACCTGTACCCGGGCAACGAGGGCCGGTCGTCGCGATCGCGCCTGCGTGACCTGATCAGGTACGACCCGATGGGCGGTCTCGTGGCGCACGCCGTCATGGACGTGCAGAACGGGGTGGCGGCACAGCCCAAGCGGCCGCCGGCCCAGGCACAGCGCTCCGCGGGGCACAGCGGGATGGCACGGGCCGGAGCCCGGTGATCCGACCGGCAACGGGCCGACAGCATATGTCGTTCACACGACACAGAGTACACAACTTGTCGCTACCCGTGCACATCGCGGGGTGACATGGCGCGCGGGGTGGCGGCGTTCCGGAGGAGTTCCGGTTCCGCCACCGCCCCGTGCGCCGCCGTGTCCGCGCCAAGTAGCGTGCCATGACTGCAAGGTTGTCCGTCCATTCGCCAGCGCGGTGATGACCGGTGGTGGCAGGCTGCTGACCATCAGTACGGTTCAGCGTGGAGGTGCAGTCCCTGTGGTCGCGAACGTGAACCCCACCGTCAGGCGCCGCCGGCTGGGGTCGGAGCTGCGCAAGCTCCGCGAGCAGAAGGGGATGACGGCCGAGGAGGTCGCGGCCCGGCTGCTGGTCTCCCAGTCGAAGATCAGCAGACTCGAGAACGGCCGCCGCAGCATCAGCCAGCGCGACGTGCGCGACCTGTGCGGCGTCTACGGCGTCGAGGACGTGCGGATCGTCGACTCGCTGATGCAGATGGCCAAGGAGTCCCGGCAGCAGGGCTGGTGGCATGCCTTCGGCGACATCCCGTACAGCGTCTACATCGGGCTGGAGACCGAGGCGGCGAGCCTGCGGGTCTTCGAACCCCAGGTGGTGCCGGGCCTGTTGCAGACGCCCGCGTACGCCGCCGCGATGATCGCGGGGAACCTGCCCGAGGCGTCCGGCGAGCAGGTCGAGAAGCGGGTGAGCGTGCGGATGCGCCGCCAGGAGCGGATCACCGACCCGGAGGCGCCGCTGCGGATGTGGGCGGTGATCGACGAGGCCGCGCTGTGCCGCCGGGTGGGCGACGACCATGTGATGCACGAACAGCTGCTCCGGCTGGTCGAGTTCAGCCACCTGCCGCACGTCACCGTGCAGGTACTGCCGTTCGACGCGGGCGCGCACCCGGGGTTGAGCGGGCAGTTCGCGGTCCTGGAGTTCACCGACACCACGGACGCGACCGTGGTGTACCTGGAGGGCGTCAACAGCGACCTGTACCTGGAGAAGGACACCGACGTCCAGGCGTACAGCGTGATGTACGAGCATCTGCGGGCGCAGGCGCTGAGCGCCGAGCTGACCCGGGCCTTCATCACCGAGGCGGCCGCGCGCTACGCATGACGGCGAGGTGGTGGGGAGGCAGAATACGCCCTTGCCCAGTCACTGCGGAACCTTTGCCGGGGATATGCCATCCGGATGGGTGAACGCCCCCTCCTCTGGCCGAAGTTGACCGGTAGCGTCGAAGACGTCAGTCAGTGGCGTGGCTACCGCGCCGTCCTCACCAGTACAGACCGGAGCAGAGATGGCTATCAAGCTGGGCAGCACCCCCGCCTGGATCAAGTCCTCGCGTTCGACGGGCAACGGCGCTTGCGTCGAGGTCAAGTCGCCCGCCGTGGAAGCCGTGGTGGTCCGTGACTCGAAGGACCCGCAGGGTCCGGTGCTCACCTTCTCCCCGCAGGAGTGGACGTCCTTCGTCGCCGACGTGGACGGCGGAGCGTTCGACCTGCGCTGACGCCGTCCGCGCAAGCGTCGCTCACACCGCAGAGGGGCCCTCTCGACTGGCCGCCGTCCTGGCCGAGAGGGCTCGCTCCATGTGCGGCAGGTCACTTCGCGGCGGGCGTACCGAACTCGCCGAACCCCCCTGACTCCGCGGGCCGTTCGGCGGTCTCCGCCGCACCCTCGGCGTCCACCTTCGCGATGAGCGCGTCCCGCTCCGGGGTGTCCTCCGGCTTGATCCAGCCGATCACCACGAACAGCACCAGCGAGACCGCGACCGGGCCGGCGATCTGGTACTGCAGCGGCACCCCGCCCGACACCGCGTCGTTGACCGGGTAGTTGAGCAAGTAGAAGGCGAACAGGCCCAGCGCCCAGCTGGTGAGCGCCGCGGTGGGGCCGGACCTGCGGAAGCGTGCCATCAGGCCCAGCATGAACGGGATGGCGATCGGCCCGACCAGCCCGGCCACCCACTTGATCACCACGGTGATGATGTCCTTGAAGGTGGGCGAGTTCACCTGCGTCGCCACCGCCATGGACAGCCCGAGGAAGACCAGCGTGGTGGTGCGCGCCGCGATCAGGCCGATCCGGTCGCTCCAGGTACGGGCTCCCTTGGCGACCGCGGGTGCGATGTCCCGGGTGATCACCGCGGAGATCGCGTTGGCGTCCGAGGAGCACATCGCCATGGTGTGCGAGAAGAACCCGACCACCACCAGGCCCAGCAGGCCGTGCGGCAGCAGCCGTTCACTCAGCAGCGCGTAGGAGTCGGACGCGTCGGCCTTGTTCGCGTGCACCAGCAGGGGCGCGACCCACATCGGGAAGAAGAGCACCAGCGGCCAGACCAGCCACAGCGCCGAGGAGAGCATCGCCGAGCGCGTGGCCGCGCGGGCGGAGGGCGTCGCCATGTAGCGCTGCGCCTGGTTCCACATCCCGCCGTTGTACTCGAAGGTCTTGATGAACAGGTACGCGAGCAGGAAGACGGTCGTGTACGGGCCGGCGGTGGGGTGGCCGTGGTGGTGCAGCTCGGGCTCGTCCCAGACGTTCCAGACGCCGCTGATCCCGCCGATGTGCCGCAGCGTGGCGACCAGCATGGCCAGCCCGGCGATCAACTGGATGACGAACTGCCCCAGTTCGGTGAGCGCGTCGGCCCACAGGCCGCCGACCGTGCAGTAGACCGCGGTGATCGCGCCGGTGATCACGATGCCCTGGGTGATCGTGATGCCGGTGAAGACCGACAGCAGGGTGGCGATCGCGGCCCACTTGGCGCCGACGTCCACGATCTTCAGCAGCACCCCGGACCAGGCCAGCGCCTGCTGGGTGGTGAGGTTGTACCGGTCCTTCAGGTACTCCAGCGGCGAGGCGACGTGCAGCCGGGAGCGCATCCGGTTCAGCCGCGGCGCGAAGAGCTTGGCGCCCAGGCCCACCCCGATCGCGATCGGGAAGGCCCAGGTGGCGTAGGACGTGAAGCCGTACTGGTAGGAGATGCCCGCGTAGCCGGTGAACATCACCGCGCTGTAGCCGGACATGTGGTGCGAGATGCCGGACAGCCACCAGGGCATCCGGCCGCCGGCCGTGAAGTAGTCGCCGACGTCGTCGACGCGATTGTGGGACCACAGGCCGATCGCCACCATCACGCCGAAGTACGCGATGAGAACGGTCCAGTCGAGACTGTTCATGTCCCCTCCCGGGGGTCCGCCTGGTGAACGTGAGGCACTTCGCCGTACCGCTCGCTCGGGCGGGTCGCCCCCTTGCGGGAGTGGGGACTTCGGGGATTGAACCCTTGCTGCGGCGAACCGGTCAAGGGCTCCGTCGTTCACGAACCTGAACCCAGGTCAGAAAGCCGAACGATTTTACCTCTTCTTTGCCCAACTTGGCATTGTGACGACCCGTCTGCCGAACCGACGATGAGCGGGCACTTCGCCGGACGTCCGCATTCCCGCGCCCCGGCGGCGCGGCACGACGGAACGGCCGCCCGGAACGCGGGAGTTCCGGGCGGCCGCAAGGGAGGGAGAGCACGGGCGCGGTGCCGTGGCACGGCCCCGCGCGGCGCGTCAGGCGGGTGTGCGGAACACCTCGGCCAGCCGCGCGAGACCCTCGGCGATCTGCGCCGGGGTGTGGGTGGTGAACGACATCCGCAGCGCCCCCGGGTCCGGGTCGGCGGCGAAGAACGGCGCGCCGGGCACGTAGGCGACGTCGTGGCCGACCGCGACGCGCAGCAGCGCGGTGGCGTCGTGGCCGCCGGGCAGCCGCACCCACACGAACATGCCGCCCTCGGGGCGGTTCCAGGCCGAGCCGGCCGGCAGCGCGTCCGGCAGCCCGGCCAGCAGCGCGTCGCGCCGCGTACGGTAGGCCGCGCGCACCCGGTCGAGGTGCGCGTCCAGGTCGTTGTCGGCGAGGTAGCGGGCCACCGCCGCCTGGTCGACGGTCGAGGTGTGCAGGTCGGCCGCCTGCTTGGCGATCACGCAGGCCCGGCGGAATCCGGCCGGGGCGCGCAGCCAGCCCAGCCGCAGCCCGGGCGCCATCACCTTGGAGAAGCTGCCCAGCAGCACGGTGCGGTCGGCCGCGGCCTCGTACGACGCGATCTGCGGCTGGTGCGCGCCCTCGAAGCGCAGCTCGCCGTAGGGGTCGTCCTCGGCGATCCACAGCCCGTGCCGCGCCGCGGTCCCGGCGACCGCGCGGCGGCGGTCGGCGGGGAGCGTACGGCCGGTGGGGTTCTGGAAGTTGGGCACCAGGTAGAGCAGCTTGGGCCGCTCGCGCACGACCAGCTCCTCCAGCGCGTCGGGCAGCACCCCGTCGGCGTCGGTGGGCACCGGGACCACGCGGGCACCGGCGAAGCCGAAGCACTGGAGTGCGGCGAGGTAGGTCGGGTTCTCCACCAGCACGGTGTCGCCCGGCTCCAGCAGGGCGGTGGCGATCAGGCTCAGCCCCTGCTGCGACCCGCCGGTCACCAGCAGCTCGTCGGGGTCGGTCGGCAGTCCGCGCCGGGCCAGGCGTGCCGCGATCGCGCCGCGCAGCGCCGGGTCGCCCTCGCTGGTGGAGTACTGGAGCACCGTGCCGGGGCACTCGGCGAGCACCCGGTCGTACGCCCGGCGCAGCCCCTCGGCGTCGAACAGCTCGGGCGCGGGCAGCCCGCCGGCGAAGGAGATCACCTCCGGGCGCGCGGTCAGCGCGAGGATCTCGCGTACCGGCGACGCACCCACCGAGCGTGCGCGGCCGGCGAGTTCGGGGAGTGCTCCGCGGAGGCTGGTCGTCATGGCGTGCAGCCTACGAAGAATCGTTGTGGTGTCCAGGTACTTTCCACGATGCGGGCGGTGGGCCCGGACGGCGGCCGCGGGCGCGACAGGCGGGGTGGCAGGGGCGGCGGGGGCGACTGGGGCGGACCGGGAGCACCGGAGGCAACGGGGGCCGTCAGGACGGCCGGAGGGCGGTCAGGAGGCGGGGTAGCGGTCCAGCCAGGCCGGGCTGGCGCCCGCGGGGCCGTGCAGCGCCGGGGACTGGGTCATCTCCATGGCGAAGTCGTCGGCGAGTTGGAGGATCGTGGCCCGTCCCTCCAGCTCCGCCGTCCAGGCCGGCGGCAGTGCGGTCTCGCCGTGCTGGACGCCCAGCAGGTTGCCGCAGATCGACCCGGTGGAGTCGCTGTCGCCGGAGTGGTTGACGGCCAGCAGCAGCCCGTGCCGGACGTCCTCGGCGACCAGCGCGCAGTACACCCCGATCGCGAGCGCCTCCTCGGCCGTCCAGCCCTCGCCCAGCGCCTCGACGCGCTGCGGGGACGGCATGCCCTGCCGCACCGCGCCCAGGGCGCCCTGGAGGGCGTCGGTGGTCTCCTGGTGGCCGGGGCGGGTGCCCAGCAGGGCGAGGGCGTGCTGCACGGAGCCGTCCAGCGCCTCGCCGCGGGCCAGGCCGTGCACGATCACCGCGAAGGCGCCCGAGGCGAGCTGCCCGGTGGGGTGGCCGTGGGTCTGGGCGGCGCACTCGACCGCGAGCTGGAAGACGAGTTGCGGCTCCCAGCCGACCAGCAGGCCGAACGGCGCCGAGCGCATCACCGCACCGCACCCCTTGGAGCCGGGGTTCTTCGGCTCCTCCAGGGTGCCCATCCGGTCGTCGGACAGGCCGCTGAGGCAGGCACCGCCGGGCGCGCGGCGCGCGTACAGCCACTCCTCGCGGGCCAGCCAGCCGCTGTCCCGGCGGCGCTCGTCGGGGCCCCACTCGTTCTGGGTGGCCGCCCAGCGCAGGTAGGCGCGGTGGATGTCGGTCGGCGGGTGCCAGGCGCCGGTGTCCCGGCGGACCTGCGCGCGGATCAGGCCCTCGACGGTGAACAGCGACATCTGGGTGTCGTCGGTGATCGCGCCGCGCCTGCCGTACGCGGGGACGTAGTCGGTGACCCCGTCGGCGCCGTGGCTGTCGAGGATGGCGTCGAGCGACTCGAACTCCACGCCGGCGCCCAGCGCGTCGCCGATCGCGCCACCGAGCAGGCAGCCGCGTACCCGGCTGCGGAAGTCCTGTTGCTGCGCGCGTCCCCAGACAGCGGTCAAAGCGCTCTCCTTCGAACATCCCCCGATCCGATCCGTGCTGCGCCGCACGATATCCGACGAAACCGAGAGCGGAAGGGGGGCCGAGGGTAGGTGCGGGCTTGTCCGCGATGGGCCGTCTTTTCCGACGTTTTCCGGGGTTTGCGGTGATTCGGGGTGGGGGAGGTGAGGCGTGTGGGTTCGTTGGGGCGTGTGGCGGGCGGTCGGTGGAGGAGCCATGCGGGAGCTGTGCGGGGGCGGTGGAGCGGCGGTGAGCGGGCGGTGGAGAGCCGGTGAGGGCGGGGCGGGCGGCGCCCGGGTGCGCGGGTCGCCGCTCGTGTCCTGCTCAGTGCCTCGCCGGGGTCCTGCCGGTGTCCCTGACCGGGTCCCGCCGGTGTTCCGCCGGGCTCAGCTGCGGGCGGTGCTGAACACCCCGACGGCGTTGGCCACCGGGCGCTCCGCGACGCCCGAGGGGTTGTTGCGCACGATGGCGGCCGGGTCGCCGGGGCCGCGGGTGACCAGCGTGGTGGAGCCGCCCCCGTCGAGGTTGACCGCGTCGTCGGCGCCGGCCCGCCGCATCACCTCGGCGACCTCGGCGACGGTCAGGCCGGGGTCGGCGGCCGCGGTGCCGTCGAGGGCGAGCAGGTAGAGCGTGCGGCCGCCGGCACCGAAGCCCGCGGCGGTACGGACCGCGGCGGTCTTCGTGTCGAGCCCGGGCAGCGGGTCGCCGTCGCGCAGCACCGTGAAGCCGCCCACCGCGAAGGTGTAGGGCACATGGGAGGCGGCCGGGGCCAGGTGCTCGGCGACGTCCGCGCGGTCGCCGACGCGCAGCGCGCGCAGGGTGTCGGCGCCGGCGTCCCGCCCGACGAGCACGGTGCTGCCCGGGGCGATCGCGCCCTGCCCGGGGGTGTCGGCCGCAGCGGTCACCCGGCCGTGGCGGACGGTCACCTCGTAGGTGTCGGTGCTGCACGCCGCGGCGCGGGAGGTGTCGGAGCCGCAGACGGCGCGCTCGCGGGAGACGGTGCCCCAGCCGGCCGTGTACGCGCCGATGCCGCCCTCGGGCAGGGCGTACTGATTGAAGCCGCCGAGCGGGTAACTGCCGTGCGCGGTGCGGACGCTGCCGGCCAGGGTGAGCCGGTCCAGCCGGGCCCTGCGGTCCACCCCGACGCCGAGCACGTCCCGGGTGGTCCCGCCGGGCGGCATCGCCGGGCCGAAGCGCTGCGCGTCGGGCACCGCCGCCTTCAGCGCCCGGCCGCCGGAGATCTCCGGCCCGTCGGACGAACCGGTGGGGGCGACCCCCGCGTGCTCCTCGGTGATGTTGAAGAAGTCGCCGTTGACCGCGGCCACCGCCCGGGCGGAGTCGGCGAGTTGGGAGACCGGCGCGCGCTCGGCCACCGCACCCGGCGTCAGCAGGTCCACCCGCACCCGCGGGTCCGCCAGGTCGACGGTGAGCAGGTAGCCCGTCACGGCGCCCTTCCCGCCGTCCACCGAGAACTGGCCGTACGTCACCCCGCGCGCCACCTGCTCCACCCGGGAGTACGGCAGGCCGCCGCCTTGTGCGGCCGCCGCCGACGCTCCCGCCAGGCTGCCGGCTAGTGCGCCGAGCGCGGCGACCGCCGCGCCGCCGGCCCGCAGCCCGAGCCGCGCCTTCGTGTGTGCCCCTTGTGCCCCTGCGCGACCGCCCACCGTCGTCCCCTCTGCCGCTCCTCGGACCGCAACTCATTTGCTTCGCACAGGACTTCACCACCCCGGCGCGGGCCGCACGGTGAACCACGAGGAACCGGGCGGCGGCGCCGCCGCGAATTCACCCCCGCCGGACACAGGCCGGACCCGCGCCGACCGTGGCCATCCGGCGCCGGCGGACGGCCCACGTACGGCGGTCCGCCGGAATGCACTTGCAACCGCCCGCCCTCACCCGTACGGCCCAGCCGCCCCACCGATCCCTCGGCTTTCCGCCCCCGTCCGCACAGGGCGCGGCCACGCGCGCGTCACCCGGGGGCGCGACCGTGGAGGCCATGGACCGACGAGATGTGCTGAAGCTCTCCGCGAGCGCGGGTGCGGCCGGCGTCCTTACGCTGGCCCCCGTGGACTTCGCCGCCGCCTCGGACTCCGGCGCGGACCCCGGCTCCGGCCGGGGCACCGCGGCCGCCGTCACCCGTACGCTCAGCGGCCATCTGCCGACGGGCACCGCCGACTTCGTGTACCTGCCGCTGAAGGTGCCCGGCGGGACACGGCAGATCGACGTGTCGTACACCTACGACCGGCCGGCCGTGCCGGCCGGCGTCCTCGGCAACGCCTGCGACATCGGCATCTTCGACCAGCGCGGCACCGACGTGGGCGGCCGGGGCTTCCGCGGCTGGTCGGGCGGCGCACGCACGGAGTTCTCGATCAGCGCGGAGCAGGCGACGCCCGGCTACCTGGCCGGCCCGGTCGAGGCGGGCACCTGGCACGTGGTGCTCGGCCCGTACACGGTCGCGCCCCAGGGCCTGGACTACTCGGTGACCGTCACCCTCACCCCGGGCGAGCCCGGCACCACCCCCGCGCCCGACTACCCGCCGGAGCAGGTCCCCGGCCGCGGCCGGGGCTGGTACCGCGGCGACTGCCACCTGCACACCGTGCACTCCGACGGCAAGCGCACCCTGGAGCAACTGGCCGCGCTCGCCCGGGCGGCGAAGCTCGACTTCATCAACTCCAGCGACCACAACACCTCCTCCGCGCACCCGCTGCTGGGCCCGCTGGCCGGCGACGACCTGCTCATCCTGACCGGCGAGGAGATCACCACCCGCAACGGCCACTACCTCGCCATCGGCGTGGACGGCGGCGAGTGGATCGACTGGCGCTACCGGGCGCGCGACGACGCCTTCGACCGCTTCGCCCGGCAGATCCGCCGGGCCGGCGGCATCGTGGTGCCCGCCCACCCGTACGGCACCAGCCTGGCCAGCCAGTGGAAGTTCGGTTACGACAACGTGGACGCCATCGAGGTCTGGAACGGCCCCTGGACCGCCGACGACGAGGCGTCCCTGCTCACCTGGGACAACCTCCTCACCGGCGCCGCCCGCCGCGGCGACGGCCAGTGGGTGCCCGCGATGGGCAACTCCGACGCGCACCGCGACCCCGACGTCGTCGGCCTGCCGCAGACCGTGGTGCTCGCCGACGGCCTCGACCGCCGCTCGCTCCAGGCCGGCATCCGCGCCGGCCACTCCTGGATCGCCGAGAACGCCGACGTCCGGCTCGCCTTCTCCGCATCCGGCCCGCACGGCGAACACGCGGGCATCGGCGAGCGGTTGGCGGTCGCCGACGACGCCGATGTGACCGTCCGCCTCGAGGTCGGCGGGGTGCCCGCCGACTGCGTACTGCGCCTGCTCACCGACGAGGGCCCCACCGTCACCCAGGCCCTGCCCGCCTCCGGGGTCCTGGAGTGGACCACCACCGCGTCCTACTCCTCCTACGTACGTGCCGAGGTGCGCCACCCCGCCGGGTCCGGCGACACCTCCGGGCTCCCCGGACCCGCCGCCGCCCTCACCAACCCGATCTGGCTCGGCCGGGCGTAGGGCCTGCCACCGGCCGGCCCCTTCCTGCTTCCTGCCGCCCGCCTTCCGCGGCGCCGCGCACCCCGCACCCCGCGCGGCGCCGCACCCGTATCCGAACCCGGGCCACGGGCACGCGGGCAGGCACGCGGGCACACGGGCACGCAGGAGCACGGGCACGCGACCGCTACACCGTGACGCGAATGGGCAGCAGGATGCGCCACACGGCGTCCTCCACCCCGTGCACCGCGGCGATCCAGCCGACGTTCTCCTCGTCGGTGCCCAGCCGTACGGCCTGCGCCAACTCGTCCATCACCTCGGCGAGATCGGCGTGCGACATCGCCGACTCCATCCGGCCGCCGACCGCGCCGTCGTCGTGGTAGCGGTAGTAGGCGGGCGCACCGCGCAGCACACCCACCGGCCGCCAGTGCTGCGCCAGCCGCCAGGCGGGCTCGCCGGAGACATGCAGCCCGTCCGCCTCCACCACCTCGACCCGCGTCCGGTCCACCGCGAGCGGTGTCCAGGTGTCGGTGCCGGTGAGCACCATCGCCGGGTCGCAGCGCAGCGCGGCGTGCGCCACCGACTTGGTCGCGCCCGGCGCGGACAGCACGAGCGGCACCGCGGCCATCCCCGCGTACAGGCAGCCGAGGAACGCGCCCGCGAGGTCCGGCCCTTGCGGGTACACGAGCAGGACGCGGCTGCCCGGCTGGAGCGCACGGCCCAGTCGCGCGGCGACGGCCCGGGCCCGGCGGTCCAGCTCGGCGAAGCTGCACCCGGCGGTCCCGGTCAGGGGCGCAAGGTCGCCGTAGGGCAGTGCGGGGATGCCCTGCGGCTGCTGCTCCGCCCGCTGCCGCAGCAGCGGACCGGGCAGGCGCCCGTTCTCGCCCGGGGTGCCGCGGAAACCACCGCCGCGCCCGCGCCGGGGCCGGCTGTGCTTCCCGCCACCGCGGGTCACCGTGTCCGTCCCGGAGGGTGCGGGCGGTACGGGTCCCGTCCCCGGGAGCGTGGATGTCCTGTGCAGCGACGGCCAGGAGAGCACCGCACCGAACACAGATGATCTTTCCCCGCGCAAACCGGCCGAAACCGAGGAATCCGCCGAATCGTTTTTTCCGGACACCCGCACGTCCTCGTCACCCATCCGCTCGCAGGACACACACAGGTGTGAACCCGTCCCACACAACACAACCTCCGCGCACGCACAGACAGAACCTCGAATTCGGCCCAACATTCGGCCCAAGGCCGGATCGGCGCCATGCACGGGGTGACCTCGGCCGCCCGACACGGCAAACTGGCACGGACGGGGCCGAACTCTCGGCTCCGCATGTCATGCAGAGAACTGTTCCGTCCAGCGATGAACGATAGATATACGCGCGGAGCGCCAGGCCCGGGGACGCGCCCGGCCGGTGCGCATGGGCGATCCAGGGGGCAGACGATGGAGAGCAGCACGGAACCGGGCGGCCTGCGCTACGCGGTTCTCGGCCCGGTGCGTGCCTGGCGCGGCGACGAGCCGATCGCCACCGGGGCACCACAGCAGCGGGCCGTGCTCGCCGCACTGCTGCTGCGCGGCGGCCGTACCGCCTCCGCACCGGAGCTGCTGGACGCCCTGTGGGGGGAGAACCCGCCCAACACCGCGCTCGCGGCGCTGCGTTCGTACGCTTTCCGGCTGCGCAAGGCGCTCGGCCCCGAGTCGCTGGTCACCGATTCGGGTGGATACGCGCTGCGGGTCGGACCGGACGACCTGGACTACGCCGTCGTCGAACGCCTGGCCGCCGGCGCGGAGAAGATCCGGGCGACCGACCCGGAGAAGGCCCGCAGCCTGCTGAAGTCCGCGCTGGAACTGTGGCACGGCGAGCCGTTGGCGGGCCTGCCCGGACCGTACGCGGAGACGCAGCGCTCCCGGCTGATCGAGTGGCTGGTGGGCCTGTCGGAGACCAGTCTCGAACTCGACCTGGAACTGGGCGCGCACGCCGACGCCGTCTCCGAACTCACCGCGCTGTCCGCCCAGCACCCGCTGCGCGAGCGGCTGCGCATCCTGCTGATGCTCGCGCTGTACCGCAGCGGCCGGCAGGCCGAGGCGCTCGGCGTCTACGCCGACACCCGCCGCCTGCTCGCCGAGGAACTCGGCATCGACCCCTCCGCCGAGCTCAGCGACCTGCACCAGCGCATCCTGGAGGCCGACCCGGACCTGGCCGCGCCGGCCACCGAGGTCGCCGCGCCGCCCGAGGTCGCCCGGCCCGCGCAACTCCCAGCGAGCGTCCCCGACTTCACCGGCCGCCGCGCCGCCGTCGCGGAGTTGGGCAGCCAGCTGACACTCGCCACCGAACAGGGGCGGGACGGCGGGGTGATGGCGGTCTCCGCCGTGGCCGGGATCGGCGGCGTCGGCAAGACCACGCTCGCCGTGCACGTCGCGCACGCCGTCCGCGACGCTTTCCCCGACGGGCAGTTGTACGTCGACCTGCAAGGCACCGAGCCGCGCCCGGCCGAACCCGAGGCCGTACTCGGCGCGTTCCTGCGGGCGTTGGGCGTGCCCAACCCCGCCATCCCCGACTCGCTCGCCGAGCGCGCCGCGCTCTACCGCTCCACCCTCGACGGCCGCCGCGTCCTCACCTTGCTCGACAACGCCTACGACGCCGCCCAGATCCGGCAGTTGCTCCCGGGTACGCCGGGCTGCGCGGCCCTGGTCACCAGCCGGATGCGGATGGTCGACCTGGAGGGCGCGCACCTGGTCGACCTCGACGTGATGTCGCCGGAGGAGGCGCTGCGGCTCTTCGGCCGGATCGTCGGCGAGGAGCGGATGTCCGGCGAACGGCAGGCGGCGCTCGCGGTGGTGGGCGCCTGCGGCTTCCTGCCGCTGGCGATCCGGATCGCCGCCGCCCGGCTGGCCGCGCGCCGGACCTGGACGGTGTCCGTACTGGCCCGCAAACTCGCCGACCAGCGGCGCCGGCTGGACGAGCTGCGGGCGGGCGACCTCGCCGTCAAGGCCACCTTCGCCCTCGGCTACGGGCACCTGTCACCCGAACAGGCCCGCGCCTTCCGGCTGTTGTCGCTGCCCGAGGGCCCGGACATCTCGCTGGACGCGGCGGCCGCCGTCCTGGACCTCGACCCGTACACGGCCGAGCAGCTGCTGGAGACGCTGGTCGACATAAGCCTCATCGAGTCGGCCGCGCCCGCGCGTTACCGCTTCCACGACCTGCTGCGGCTGTACGCCCGCGAGTGCGCCGAGCGCGACGAGACCGAGCAGGCACGCTGCTCGGCGCTGTCCCGGCTGCTGGACTTCTACCTCGCCTCGGCCGAGGCGGTCTACGCGCTGGAGAACCCCGGCGACCGGGTGCTGGACCACCTCGCCGGCACCTCGCGCCCGGGCCTGTCCTTCGACTCCCGCGACGCCGGGCTGGAGTGGCTGTTCGCCGAGGCGCAAGTGCTGCTCGCGGCGGTCGAGCAGTCGGCCGGCGAGGGCTGCGGCGGCCTGATGCGCAAGGCCGCCGACCTGCTGTGGGCGGCCCAGGACCTGATGGAGTCGGGGATCTACGCGCGCCAATACGAGCAGGCCGCGCACGCCGTCGTGGCTACCGCGAACACCTGCGGGGACGCGCTGGTCGAGGGCCGGGCCCGGGTGCTCGTCGCCCAACTGCTGCGGATGACGGCCCGGTTCACCGCCGCGGACGAGGAGGCGCGGCGCGCGATGGTGGTGGGGCTCGCCGCCGAGGACCCCGTCACCTGCTGCTACGCGCCGAACCTGCGGGGCATCATCGCGCACCAGGCGCAGCGCTTCGACGACTGCACGGAGTACCACGAAGCCGCCCTGGAGGCGTTCCGCGCGGACGGCAACCGGCACGGCGAGGCGTCGGCCCTGAGCAACCTCTCCCGGGCCCAGTTGAGCCTCGGCGACCCCGACGCGGCGGTCAGCACGAGCCGGCAGGCGCTGGCCATCTACCGCGACCTGAACGTCGGATTCCGCCTCGGCAACGGCCTGTACGCGGTCGCCGTCGCCCTGACCGCGGCCGACCGCGCCGACGACGCGGTGGCGCGGCTCAACGAGGCGCTGGAGATCTTCCGCGACGCACGGCAGCAGTTCTGGGAGGGCATGACGCTGTACCGGCTGGCCGAGGCGCACCGCGCGGCCGGGCGCAGCCTCCAGTCGGCCGCCGCGGCCGAACAGGCCCTGGTCATCCAGCGCGAGGTGGGCGGCGAGTGGCGCACCGCCAACGTCCTGACCGTCCTCGGCCGCGCGCTCGCCGACATGGGCCAGCTCGTCCGGGCGCACGCGTGCTGGCACGACGCGCTGGGTATGTACGCGGCGCTCGGCTCCCCGGAGGCCGACGAGGTACGGCAGTTGCTCGGTGAGGACTCCGCGCCGTCGGTGATCCGGATGGCGGGCTGACCGCTGCGGGAGCGGCGGGGCTGTCCCGGCCGGCGGCGACCGTCCGGACGACCGGGGCCGAAGTGGCGCCAGGGGCGGGCCGGAACCGGTGGGCACATCCCTCTGAACGGCAACTCGTCGATACCGTTTATCGGTTGATTATCGGCGCCTGCCACGATTCGATTCACCGCACGAGCCGCCCGCCCGGTGATGCACGGGGGTCGTCGCCGGGTGGGCTTCACCACAGCAGTCCCCAAGTGCAGGAGAACGACCATGACTACCGACAACCAGCAGACCGAGTCGACTGATCCTGTACCGCCGACCGCGCCGACCGCCGCCGCGGTCGACCCGGACAACTGGCACACGGAGGGCACGACCGAGGACGCGGTGGACGGTCTGCTGGCGGACGAGTCCACGCCCAAGAAGCCCGCTCTCGTCAAGCCGAACAACTGGCACACCGAGTCCGAGCCCGCGAACTGATCCGCGCGAGGCGCTCCGCCCGGTACGGAAACGGGGTGCCGGGGCTGGCCGCCCGACGCGGACATGGTCCCGTAAGCCTGGGGATGGGGGTCTCCAGGCCTGCGAGAGAAAAAAGGGGGAACCGCCCGGAAGGGGGGCAGCACGAGCCGGCTCAGGGGGCCGGCTCACTGCCCGGGCGGCAGGTCGGCCGCAGCGCGGAGGGGGCGCTGCGGCCGACCTGCGTGTGCCCGCCTGCGTGTGCCCGCCTGCGGGCGCCGGGCCGCGTGTCCGACCTGCGGGTTCCGATCTGCGTGTACCGCCCCCCGCCCCCGCCCGCGCCTGTGCCGTCCCGCCACCCGCTCGCCTGGCACGGCTGCCGCGCCCGGCGTACCGTCGGCCACGTGGGGGCCGAGTGAGCGACACGAGGCGGTGGCACCCCGATGGTCCGCAACATCCTGGGGTCACTGCTCGCGCTCGCAGGAGCGGCGGCCGCCGTCTGGTGCCCCTTCCGAGCCTGGTACGACGGCCGTCACGGGTCCGGCATCCGGGTCGACGACCTCTTCACGGGGGTCGGCGTCACCGATCGTGACGCGGCCCTGCTCGGCTCCCTCTTCCTGCCCATGGGCTTCGCCGCGCTGCTGACGCTGCTGGGTGTGCTCTCCCAGTCGTGGGCGGCCGTGGGGCTGGCGGGGTGCCTGGTGCTGGGTGTCACGGTGCTGTGGATGGTGCGGCAGGCGCAGTTCGCGGGCGGGCCGGCCGCCGGGGGTGGCGGGCTGGGCTCGGGTGCGGGCATCGCGGTCGGCAGCGGGCTGCTGCTGTTCGCCGGCGCTTTCTTGTTCTCGGGGCTGCGCCGCGCCCGCTACGGCAGCCCCGATCAGGAACTCCCGCCGGACGCGGTGGCGTCCGGCGAGCCGCTGTCCCGGGACGAGGTGCCCGAGCCGTGAGCGGGCTGCTGCGCGGGCTCGGCACGGTCAGGCGGTAACCGGTCAGGCCGTCAGGCGGTCAGGCGGTCAGGCCGGAAGCCTCAGGCCCGGCGGGAGCTCGAACCGGTGCCCTTCGCCGCGTCCAGGGCGTACACGCAGCGGTCCTTGGAGCAGGCGTAGACCACGCCGTCGGCGGTGACCGGCGAGCCGGTGATCTCGCCGCCGGTCTCCAGCCGCCAGCGCAACTGGCCGCCTTGCGCGTCCACCGTGTACAGGCAGTGGTCCTTCGATCCGAAGTGCACCCGGCCGTCGGCGACCGCGGGCGACCCGGTGATCTCGTTCTGCGCGGCGAACCGCCAGCGCGGCGCCCCGCTCACCGCGTCCAGCGTGTACAGGGCGCTGCCCGCGCCGAGGTGGACCCCGCCGGCGGCGACCACCACCGGCTCCAGGGACTGCCGCGGCTCGGTGGCGACCCGCCAGCGGTCCCGGCCGTCCGCCGGGTCCAGCGCGTACACCGTGCCGAGGTGGTCGGCGACGTAGATCCCGCCGCCGGTCGGGCCCGGGCCGGGTACGTGCGCGGGCGGTGCGAACATCACCGCGGGCGCCTCGAAGTGCCAGCGCTCCGCGCCGTTACGCGCGTCGAGGGCCAGTACGCGGGTGCCGGCGGTCAGGTGGACGACGCCGTCGGCGACCACCGGCCGGGTGACCACGGAACCGGCAGCACCGGGCTCGCCCACCGGATACGACCACAGCTCGGCGCCGCTGAGCGCGTCCACCGCGTGCAGCAGGCCGCCGCCCTGGTAGTAGACCACCCGGTCGGCGATGGCCGGCCCGGCATCGGGGGACTCGAACTCCGTCTGCGCCCCGGCCCGTTCCCACCGCAGGGTGCCGCGCTCGGCGTCCCACGCCTGCACCACGCCGCCGCGGATGCCGGTCACGACGGTGCCCGCGTCGGCCTGCGCGGCGTACACCCAGCCGTCGATCGGGGTACGCCACCGCTCGCCGCCGTCGGTCGCGCCGAGCGCGAAGAGGCTGGGCCCGTCCGAGGCGTGGATGCGGCCGCCGGCCACCGCCATCGTCCAGGCCACGTCCCGGGTCTTGAACTGCCGCCGCCCGCTGGCCACGTCGAGGGCGTGCACCTCGAAGGACGTGACGTACAGCAGGCCGCCGGCCACGACGGGGGTGCCCCACACGTCGTTCGACATCCGGAACCGCCACGGCCGCCACTCCCCCGGCGGGCCGGCCGGCCGCGGCATGCCGGCCACGGACGCGGGCGGGGCCTCCGCCTGGTGGTGGGTGCCGCCGCGGGGGCGCACCCACTCGGTGCCGGGCACCGGTCCGGCCGTGGCCTTGAGGTCGGCCGCCCGCGCCAGCCGCAGCCCGGGCCCGATCGGCGCGGACCCGGCGAGCTGGACGGACGCGGCCGCGTGCTGCGGAGCGGGGCTGCGGGGCGGCTGCTGCGGGCGGGGCGGCGACGTGGGCGGCGGCGGCAGCAGCCCGGACTGCTGCTGCCCGGGGCCCTGCGGGGCCGCCGGCGGTACGGGCGGCCGGCCGCCGGGGGCCCTCGGCGGCACGGGCACCTGCGGGCCGGAGACCTGTGCGCCGGGCTGGCGGGCGGGGCGGCCGCCGTTCTGCACCGGCCCGATCCGGCTGCGGTGCCGGTCCTCGATCAGGGCGACCGCGCCGGGCGGCAGCCAGGCGGAGGCGGTGCCGGTGTCGTCGCCGCCGGAGGAGAACAGGTGCGGGGCGAGCTGCGCCTGGAGGTCGGCGGGGGTGGGGCGCTCCTCGGCCTTCATCCGCATGCAGGACTCGATCAGCGGGCGCAGCTCCTCGGGCAGCCCGGTCACATCGGGGCCTTCGCGCAGCAGCATGAAGACGGTCTCGACCGGGTTGGCCCCGTGGAAGGGCGCGTGCCCGGTCGCGGCGAAGACCAGGGTGGAGCCGAGCGAGAAGATGTCGCTGGCGCCACGCACGCTGCGGGAGTCGCGGGCCTGCTCGGGCGACATGTAGGCGGGGGTGCCGACGGCGACGTTGGTCATCGTCAGCCGGGTGTTGGACACCCCGGAGGCGATGCCGAAGTCGATCACCCGGGGCCCGTCCTCGACGACCAGGACGTTCGACGGCTTCATGTCCCGGTGCACCAGGCCCGCGGCGTGGATCGACTGGAGCGCCTCGGCGATCCCGGCGGCGAGCCAGCGCACGCCCTGGGCGGGCAGCGGGCCGGACTGGTTGACGATCTCTTCCAGCGAGGGCGCGGGGACGTACGCGGTGGCGAGCCAGGGCACGGCGGCCCGCGGGTCGGCGTCGACGACGGCGGCGGTGTAGAACCCGGACACCGCGCGGGCCGCCTCGACCTCACGCGTGAAGCGCACCCGGAAGAGCTGGTCCTCGGCGAGCTCCGCGCGCACGGTCTTGATCGCCACGCGCCGACCGGAGGCCGAGCGGGCGAGATAGACCAGCCCCATGCCGCCGGCGCCGAGCCGTCCCAGCACCTCGAAAGGGCCGATCCGTCTCGGGTCATGCTGCGTAAGCTGCTCCACCACTTGCCCTGCCACCTCCCCGTGCCCGCGGTGTCCGCGGGCCGTTCCCCGTGCTTCCCGGCCTCGTCCGGCCGGTCGCTGGCTCCCGTGCCAGGGTACGGACCCGATTCTTCCTGGGATGGGCGCCGGTTGCGAACCCGCGGCCTTCACGACACGCCCGGTAAGCGAAGTCGTTATCATCCGCTCCCGCGCACACGGCGGCCATCCGCCGCGCCGGGCCGGCTCCGGCAGGCGGGCACGCGGGGGCTGCGGCGGGGTGCTAGCGGCCGGGTATGGCGTCCGACCGCCGCTCCGGGTCGATCACGGCGAACCGCGCTCCCTGGTCGTCGGCGACGATCGCGGTGCGGCCGTAGGGCGAGTCCGTGGGCTCGACCAGCACATGGCCGCCCAGCCGGCGCACCGTGGCCGCCGCGTCGTCGCAGTCGCCGACCGCGAAGTAGACCTGGTAACCGACCGGGGCGTCCTCGGCGGGGCCGCCCAGTCCCAGCCGGCCGAGCGAGGGGTTCTCGGCGCCGGGCACGGACCACACCTTGTAGTCGAAGTGGGCGCCGTCACCGACCTGCTGGGACTCGAATCCGAACACTTCCTCGTAGAAGGAGTCGACGGGACCGGTGTCCCGCGTGTGGTTCTCCGACCAGGCGTAGGCCCCCGGCTTGCCGACCAGGCCGAAGCCCTCGTGTCCGCCGGGCTGCCAGAGTCCGACGAAGGAGCCGCCCGGGTCGACGACGCCGGCCATCACTCCGGCGTCCGGCACCGGGTCCGGCCCGAAGGCGACCTGGCCACCGGCCGCCCTGACTTTCTCGGTGGCAGCGGCGGCGTCGGCGACGGCGAGGAAGACGCCCCAGGCGGGGGGCACCGACGGCTCCCTCCGCTCCATCAGGGCGGCGACCTTCACGCCGTCCCGCAGGGCCATCGTGTAGTGGCCGAACTCCTCGCCCTGGTCCTGGAAGGTCCAGCCGAGCAGTTCGCCGTAGAAGGACCGGCCCGCGGCGAGGTCGGGCAGTGAAGCGTCGGCCCAGCAGGGGGCGCCTTCTCCGAATGCCGACATGATCAGTTCCTCTCCTCTCCGCGCGATGGCCCGCGGCGTGTCCGCGACATGCTGTCGGCGCCACCGTCATCAGTGATCTTCCCCACTACGCGCGCTTCAATTCGAACATATGGTCAATTATTCGAGCGCCCGACTCCGGGGGTTCAAAACACCCATTTGCCACAATACCGCCGCGCTTCGCTGAGGCTCCCGGGGCGCGAGAAAGCGCCGTTGAACTGGAGGTTCGCCAAGCGGAACGAGTGCGTCCCCGTTTGCACGCCGCCAAATCGCGCGCCGATCACGGGTCGGTAAACTGACGGCATGACAGGACAAGTTCGCACCGTCGACGGCCGTGTTGCGGGCCGCCGCGGGCAGGCCACGCGGCAGAAGCTGCTGGACTGCCTCGGCGAGATGCTCAGCACGTCGCCGTACCGGGATGTCAAGGTGATTGACGTCGCCCGGATGGCGGGCACCTCCCCCGCAACGTTCTATCAGTACTTCCCCGACGTCGAAGGCGCCGTCCTCGAACTCGCAGACGAAATGGCCAAGGAGGGGGCGAGCCTGACCGAACTGGTCGCGGGCCGCTCCTGGGTCGGCAAGTCCGGCGCGCAGGCCGCGGACGAACTCGTCGACGGCTTCCTGTCCTTCTGGCGGAGGAACGACGCCATCCTGCGGGTGATCGACCTCGGTGCCGCCGAAGGCGACAAGCGCTTCAACCGGATTCGCACCCGCATCCTCAACTCCGTGACGGGCTCGCTCACCGAGTCCATCAAGGAACTGCAGAGCAAGGGCAGGGTCGACAAGCAGGTCAGCGCACCGGCCGTCGCCGGCTCGCTCGTGGCCATGCTCGCCGCCGTCGCCGCCCACCAGAAAGGTTTCACCGGGTCCGGCGTCAAGCAGGCCGACCTGAAGCCGAACCTGGCGCTGCTGGTGCACCTCGGTGTCACCGGGAAGAAACCGCCGAAGTAGCCGCGGCTCAACGCCGGCCGCTGCCACGGGCGTTCGGCCCGCACGCGCCAGTCCTGCCGCAACACCACGCCCCGACGCGGGCGCCACGAGGTCTCGGGGGAGGCCGCCGGCGCCCGCGTCGTCGCGTTCCGCGCACCGTACGCGCGCGGCAGCGGCCGGACGAAGCCCAGGCGGCGCCCGGGACCGGGGCCCCGGTGCGGGCCAAGTGGCAGGTGCCATAGGGAAGGTGGGCAAGGGGGCAGGGGGGCAGGTGGGCTGGGGGCAACGCCCCATGCCGCTCGACCGGCATCGGGGGTTACGCTCGCACCCGCCCGCAGGAACGCACCTGCCGGCTGTCACCGCCTTGCTCCCGACAGACGTACCCAGGCTCCAGGAGTGCCCCCATGGCCGACCCCACGACCGCCACCGACCGGGTCCCCCCACCCACCGCCGCACCCGACGCGATCGTCATCGGCGCCGGACCCGGCGGACTGGCCGCGGCCGCGGCCATGCGTCAGCAGGGGCTGCGGCCGCTCGTGGTGGAGCGCGCGGAACAGGTGGGGGCGTCCTGGCGCGGCCACTACGACCGGCTGCACCTGCACACCACACGGCGGCTGTCCGCTCTGCCGGGGCTGCCCATCCCGCGCCGCTACGGCCGCTGGGTGAGCCGCGACGACGTGGTGCGCTACCTCGAGTCCTACGCGGAACACCACGAACTCGAGATCGCGACCGGCATCGAAGTCGGCCGCGTGGTGCGCAAGAACGGGGGCTGGGAACTGCCCGCGACCGGGGGCCGCGTCCTGTCCTCGGCGGTGGTCGTGGTGGCGACGGGCCACAACCACAGTCCGTACATACCCGACTGGCCGGGACGGAACACCTTCCCCGGTGATCTTCTGCACGCCTCCCGCTATCGCAACGCCGCCCCCTACACCAGGCGGGACGTGCTCGTGGTCGGCGTGGGCAACACCGGCGCGGAGATCGCCGTCGACCTGGCGGAGGGCGGGGCCGGGCGGGTGCGGCTGGCGGTGCGGACGGTGCCGCACATCCTGCGCCGCTCCACGTTCGGCTGGCCCGCGCAGGCCAGCGGCATCGTCTGCCGGCGGCTGCCGACGCGGCTGGTGGACCGCCTCGCGCCGTACGTCGCGAAGGCCGGCGTCCCCGACCTGTCGGCGTACGGTCTGCCCCGGCCCGTGACCGGGCTGTACTCGCGGGTGCGCGAGGGCTCCATCCCGGTGCAGGACGTCGGCCTGATCGCGGCGGTCCGATCGCGCCGGGTCGAACCCGTCGCGGCCGTCGCCGAGTTCGACGGCGGCACGGTGAAGCTCGCCGACGGCTCCGGGATCGAGCCGGAGGCCGTGATCGCCGCGACCGGCTACCGGCGGGGCCTCGAACCGCTCGTGGGCCACCTCGGCGTGCTCGACGGCCGCGGCCGTCCGGTGGTGCACGGGGCCAGGACGCCCGCGAACGCGCCCGGGCTGTACTTCACCGGGTTCACCAATCCGATCAGCGGGATGTTCCGGGAGATGGCGATCGACGCCCGCCGTATCGCGCGCGCGGCCGCACGCGCGCGGTAAGGGGGGTGTGCGCGGCCCGCGCCGGGCAGGCCCCGCGCACGGCGTTCGGCCAAGCGGGTGAACTCGGCACGAATCGGAACTAGAACTGAAATTCGGGGCGTTCAGACAGTAACCGCCACCACGGGCGCGGCGACCGGCCGGTGGCGGACGACCAGGGACATCAGCGCGGCCACCGCGCACAACGCACCGGAGGTGTACCAGACGACGTCGTAGGAGCCGAGCGCGTCACGCGCCACCCCGCCGAGGTAGGCGACCAGGGCCGCACCGATCTGGTGCGCCGCGAGCACCCAGCCGAAGACGATCGCGCTGTTCTCGCCGTAGTGCTCACGGCACAGCGCGACCGTCGGCGGCACCGTCGCCACCCAGTCCAGGCCGTAGAAGACGATGAACAGCACCATCGAGGGATGGATGGTGTCCGAGAACAGCATGGGGAGGAACATCAGCGACAGTCCGCGAAGTCCGTAGTAGATCGCGAGCAGCCGCCTCGGCGACAGACGGTCGGTGAGCCATCCGGAGGCCACCGTGCCCGCGATGTCGAACATCCCGATGACGGCGAGCAGGGACGCCGCGGTCGTCACGGGCAGCCCGTGGTCGTGCGCGGCGGGCACGAAGTCGGTCTTCACCAGGCCGTTGGTCGACGCACCGCAGATCGCGAAGCTGCCGGCCAGCAGCCAGAAGGTACCGCCGCGTGCCGCGTGGAGAAGGGCCCGCAGCGCACGCCCGGCCGCCCCGGTGACCGGTGCGGGTTTGGGGACGAACTCCGCCGCGCCGTACGGAGCCACGCCCGCGTCGGCGGGGTGGTCGCGCAGCAGCAGCCAGACGAAGGGCACGACGGCGAGCGCCGCGAGGCAGACCGTCGCGGCGGCGGGACGCCAGCCGTGGTGCTCGGTGATCCACGACAGGAGAGGGAGGAAGACCAGTTGGCCGGCCGCGCCGCCGGCCGTGAGGATGCCGGTGACCAGACCGCGGCGGGCGACGAACCAGCGGTTGGCGACAGTCGCGGCGAACGCGAGCGCCATCGAACCGCTGCCCAGGCCCACCAGGACGCCCCAGCACAGCACCAGTTGCCATGCCTGGGTCATCGAGATGGTGAGTCCGGCACCGAGCGCGATCGTCAGCAGCGCGCAGGCGACGACGCGCCGGATGCCGAAGCGGTCCATCAGCGCGGCGGCGAACGGCGCCGTCAGCCCGTACAGCGCGAGGTTGACGGAGACCGCGAGGCCGATCGTGGCGCGCGACCAGCCGAACTCGCTGTGCAGCGGGTCGATCAGGAGTCCGGGAAGGGAGGCGAACGCGGCGGAGCCGACGATGGTCACGAAGGTGACGGCGGCGACGGTCCAGGCACGGTGCGGGCGGGCGCGGCGGCGCGGTCCGGCGCCGCCACCGGGCGGGGCGGGTGCCGTGGTCGCTGCCACGGTCGCGGAAGTGCGGGATGTCTGCGTCACGTTGCTCAGTGTCGGAGGCGCGTTCCCCGGCGACGAGTGGCCCGAGGGCCATGGTGTGAAAGGATCGGGCCATGGCGATATCTCCGGCGCCGGGGCGGGCGCGGGTCTTCGGGGACAGCGGGCGGCACCGGGTGGCGGTGTTCGTGCTCGACGGCGTGATCCCGTTCGAACTCGGCATCCCGCTGCGGATCTTCGGGGCCGCGAGGCGTCCGGAGCAGGACCCGGGCCACGCGGGGCTGTACGAGGTGGTGACGTGCAGCGTGCGTCCGGGCGCGGTGCGGACGGACGCGGACTTCGCGATCACCGTCGAGCACGGCGTTGAGGCGCTGGCCGAGGCGGACACGGTGGTGGTGCCCGCGTCGCACGAGTGGGGCGAGGTCTACGAGGAGGGCCGGCTCGGCGACGAGCTGGTGGCGGCGTTCGACGCGATCCGGCCGGGCGCGCGGGTGGTGTCGATCTGCACGGGATCGTTCCTGCTGGCGGCGGCGGGGCTGCTGGACGGGCGGCCGGCGACCACGCACTGGAGCAGCGCGGCCCACTTCCAACGGCTCTTCCCCCGGGTGCGGGTGGACCCGGACGTGCTGTACGTGGACGACGGCGACGTGCTCACGTCGGCGGGGGTGGCGGCCGGGATCGACCTGTGCCTGCACATCGTGCGGCGGGACTTCGGCAGCGCGGTGGCGAACGGGGTGGCCCGGCGGACCGTGGTGCCGCCGCACCGGGAGGGCGGTCAGGCGCAGTACGTGCGGCGGCCGCTGCCCGAGCCGCAGTTGGCGGGCACCGAGCGGGCCAGGGTGTGGGCGCTGGAGCGGCTGGCGGAGCCGGTGACGTTGCGGCAGCTCGCGGAGCGGGAGGCGATGAGCGTGCGGACGTTCACGCGGCGGTTCCGGGAGGAGGTGGGGATGAGCCCGGGGCAGTGGCTGACGCAGCAGCGGATCGAGATGGCGCGGCAGTTGCTGGAGTCGACCGACCTCGGGATGGACCAGGTGGCGCGGCAGGCGGGGTTCGGCACCGGGGCGTCGCTGCGACAGCACATCCACAGTGCGCTGGGGGTGTCCCCGACGGCGTACCGGCGCACGTTCCAGGCGGCGTCGCGCGGCTGAAGGGCGGTCTGCGGCCGGGCGGTTGGTGTGGAGGAGCGGGGTGGGGCGGGGCGGGGCGAGCCAGGTCAGGTGAGGAGCGCGCCGGCGGTGGAGCGGTCGACCTCGCACCAGATCTGCTTGCCCGCGCCTTCGGGGTGCCAGCCCCAGCGGTCGGCGAGGCCGTCGACGAGTTCGAGGCCGCGGCCGCCGGTCTCGTCACGGTCGGCGTGGCGCGGGGCGGGCGGAAGGACGCTGGCGTCGGCGACCTCGACCCGTACCGGGGCGGCGGGCGCGGTCGGGAAGAGCATGCGCAGCACCGCCGGGCAGCCGGTGTGGACCACGGCGTTGGTGACGAGTTCGGAGATGAGCAGGAGCAGTGTCTCGGCGACCGGTTCGTCGGCTCCTATCCCGGAGCCCACCAGTCGCGACCGCGCCCAGCGCCGGGCGCGCCCGACCTCCGCCGGGTCGACCCCGACCTCCAGTTGCATCTGAAGCATCTGCACTGCTCACACCATCCGAACCGGCTGACCCGACGCCTCGCGCCTGCCTGCCGTCACCGTATGTGACACAGGCGTCACCAAGCTTGGCCGGATGACCGGTTGACCGACAAGCGCTTCGGGCATATTCACCCGCGGGAGGGCCGACGTACCGCATACTGCGCCCCGACCCCGGCCGGGAGACGCGCAGCCAGGCACGTCACCGCTCCGGATGGTCGGAGCGGCCTCCTGCGGAAGCCTGGAACGTACGCGCACCCGATGGAGGTTACCCGAGGACCACCCGGACTCCACCGCCTGACAAGTCACGCATCGGACACAACCCGCCGCGGACGCTCCGTGATCACCGCCCCAGCCTCGCCCATGCACTACTCATAAGCGACAAATGCCTCGTAAGCGACTTCGCTGAAGAGGGTGAAGCGCACCTCGGTGACGGAGGTGGGTGTCGCGCGCACGGTCTGTACGGCGATGCGGGCGCCGTCGTCGATCGGCCAGCCGTAGACCCCGGTGGAGATGGCGGGGAAGGCGATGGTGGCGGCGCCGAGTTCGTCGGCCACGCGCAGCGACTCCCGGTAGCAGGAGGCGAGGAGTCCGGAGCGGTCCTCGTCCGGCTGCCAGACCGGCCCGACGGTGTGGATGACCCAGCGCGCGGGCAGCCGGCCGGCGGTGGTCGCGACGGCCTGGCCGGTGGGCAGGCCGCGGCCGTAGCGCGACGCCCGCAGGTCGCGGCAGGCGGCCAGGATCTCGGAGCCGCCCTTGCGGTGGATGGCGCCGTCCACACCTCCGCCGCCGAGCAGGGAGGAGTTCGCGGCGTTGACCACCGCGTCGACCGGCGCCTCGGTGATGTCGCCGCGTACGAAGGTGAGTCGGGTCATGGGCCCATCCTCGGGCACCCCGCGCCGCGGATGCACCGGTTTTCCCGCCGCTCCGGCGCCCGGGCCCGGTTCAGGTTCCGGCCCGGTTCCGGTTCAGGGCCGGTTCCGGTTCAGGCGGACAGCGGCCGGGCGGTGTCGTCGGTCGCCGCGTCCAGGTCCGGGTAGACCTCGAACAGCCGCCGTACGCCGAGCGCGGCCAGCACCCGGTTGACGTGCGCCTCCCCACCGTGGCCGGCGGCGGCCTCGGCCCCGCCCGCCGGTCCGGGCTGGGCACCCTCCTGCGGCAGCACGATCCGCAGCCGGCCCGCGCACGACCGCATGAGCCGGCGGGCGCCGATCAGCACGCCCACCCCGCTGGAGTCGCAGAAGCGTACGCCGGCGAGGTTCAGCACCAGACTGCGCCGGCCGTCGGCGACCGCCTCGTGCACCTTCTGCCGGACCGCGGGCGACGAGGTCAGGTCCATCTCCCCCGCGACCGTGACCACCGCCCAGCCGTCCCGCTCGGCCTGGGTCACCAGCACCGGTACCCACCTCGCCTCGCCGTCGACTCGGATTCTCCCGTCCTACGACCCTATGCCCGCTCCCGGTCGTGACCCCGCAATCTTCTGGTCACACCCGGATAACGGACGGACAGGAGCGGTCACATCCGGTGTCAGGTTGGTGCAAAGCCGCGTACACCCTCCCGGGTGCCGGGTAACGTCGGACCGGCAGGTGCCCGCGCCCCGCCGTGGATACGGCGCACGACGGCGCGGAGCCGGGCCGGGCCGAGCACGGCCCGGGCAGGCCGGGCACGACCGAGCAGGACCGGACAGAGCGAGACAGGGCAGAGCAGGCAGCGTACGGGCCGGACGGAGCAAGGGGGCCAGAGCATGGCGACACCCGCACCGCCGCGCTGGGACCGCAAGATGCAGCAGCGGCTGGCGCGGGGCGAGGAGGCGGCGCTCGGTGAGCTGTACGACCGCTACGCCTCCCTCGTCCACGGACTCGCGCACCGGGTGACCGACGACGACCGGGCCGCGGACCAGATCACCCGCGAGGTGTTCGGGTACGTCTGGGAGAACCCGGACGCCTACGAACCGCGGTACGGGTCGCTGCGGTCCTGGATCGCGGCGCTCACCCAGCGCCACGCGGTGCACCGCCTGCGGCAGTACGAGCACGGCGGCAGCGCCAACCCCGACGTGGTGGAAGCGCGCGTGCGTGAGGCGAACACCGCGGCCCGCGCCGACTTCATCGTGACGTCGATGCCCGCCCCGCTGCGTACGGCGCTCGAACTCGCCTACCGGGAGCGGCTGGACTACCGCGCCGCGGCGGCCGACCTCGGGGTGAGCGAGGACGAGGCGCGCCGGCGGCTGCGGCTCGGCCTCCAACTGCTGTCCACCGCGATGGAGCCCGAGAACCCGCCCGAGCCGCCGTTCGACGCGGACGGCGCGCGGGGCGATCGGTGAGCGGGCCGATGTACCGCGACGGCGACGGGCCGCCCGACGACGACGCCCGCGACGGCAACGGCTCGGGCGGCGATGAGCGCCTCCCCCGCGTCCCTGCCCAGCGCGACCAGCAGGACCCCCGACGCGGCCTGTCCTACGGGCGGCAGCCGGCCGACTCCACCGCCGAGGCCGCCGCCGGGGGCTCCGCCGAGGCCGAGGCCGTGCTCCCCTCCTGCGGTTCGGCGCTGCCGGCCGAATCCCCGGAGGTCTCCGAGCCGCCCGACGCGCCGGCCGCGCCGGCCGAACTCCCTCTCCCACGTGTCAGCCCCGGAACGGCCTCGTCCATGACCAGCGTCCGCATGCCGCAGCCGTACGACCACGGCACCCTCAAGTCACTGCTCGGCGCCTGGGCCCTGGCCGCCTGCTCGCGCGACGAGACCCTCGCGGTCGAGGTGCACCTGACGGACTGCGCGGCCTGCGCCGAGGAGGCGCTGCGGCTGCGGAACGCGGTCGGGCTGCTGCACCAGGACGAGTCGCTGGACCTCGACCCGCTGCTGCGGGCCCGGGTGCTCGAAGGGTGCCTGGGGCGGCGCCCGGCGCGTATCCCGGTGCCGGAGTGGGCCGGGCCCTATGACGCGGAGACCGCCCGGCTGGACGCCTTGCTGCGCGACCTGGGCGACGGCTACTGGACCGAGCCGGTGCGGTTGCAGTGGTTCGACGGCGCCCCGGTGACCCGGCAGTTCACCGTCGGGCAGGTCATCGCGCACCTGATCGCCGTGGACGGGCTGGTCGGCCGCGCCCTCGGGCTGCCGCAGCAGGGCGTCGACACCGCCGCCGAGGACGCCACCGAGCGGTACGGCCTGGACCGCCCGCGCCCGGTGCGCCTGGACGGCGCCGCCGAGGAGGTCGAGCTGCCCCGCTCGCCCGTCGAGCGCACCGACGCGCACTGGGCCGCCCACCGGCACCTGCCGGGTGCGACACTGCGCCTGCTCTGGCGCGAGCAGAGCCACCGCCTGGTGCGCACGGTCGCCTTCGCCGGCGAAGGGGTCGCCGGTCTGCCGGTGGACTACGGCGACTTCGAGCTGCCCTTCCAGGACGCCTTCGTCGACCGCGCCTTCGCGTGCTGGACGCACGCCGCGGACATCGCCGAGGCGGTCGACTACCCGTACGGCCCGCCCGCCGGCAGCCATCTGCGGCGGATCATCCGGCTGACCGCGGACAAGCTGCCGGATGTGCTCGCCGCGCGGCGCAGAGCCGGGCTGGCCACCTCGCCGTCCCGGCTGGTCGCCGCGGGCTCACCCGGGCGTTCGCTGAAGCTGGAGATCGAGGGCGAGGGCGGCGGTGAATGGCTGCTGGCGCTCGACTCGCCCGGCGCGGTCCCCTCGGCCGACCACCAGGTGGCGCACGTGGTCATGGACAACCAGGAGTTCTGCCGGCTCGCCACGGGGCATGTGGTGCCCGAGGATGTGGCGGCGGGCTCAGCCGGTGACCGCGCGGCCGTCCGGGACGTGCTGTACGCGACGGCCTCGCTGTCCCGGATGTAGGGGCGGCCCGAAGTCCTCAGGTCCTCAGGTCCTCAGGAGGACATGATCTCAGCTCCTCGTGTCCTCCTTGCCGCTCCCGCTACGCGAACACCACGGTCCGGCGGCCGTTGAGCAGCACCCGGTGCTCGCTGTGCCACTTCACCGCGCGGGCCAGCGCCTGGCACTCCACGTCCCGGCCGATTGCGACCAGCTGCTCCGGCGTGACCTCGTGGCCGACCCGCTCGACCTCCTGCTCGATGATCGGACCCTCGTCGAGGTCGGCGGTCACGTAGTGCGCGGTCGCGCCGATCAGCTTCACCCCGCGGTCGTGGGCCTGGTGGTAGGGCTTGGCGCCCTTGAAGCTCGGCAGGAAGGAGTGGTGGATGTTGATGATCCGCCCGGACAGCCGCCGGCACAGGTCGTCGGAGAGGACCTGCATGTAGCGGGCGAGGACGACCAGTTCGACGCCCTCCGCCGCCACGATCTCCAGCAGCCGCGCCTCGGCCTCGGCCTTGGTGTCCTTAGTGACGGGGATGTGGTGGAAGGGGACGCCGTAGGACTCGGCGAGGGCGCGGAAGTCGGTGTGGTTGGAGACCACCGCGGCGACCTCGACCGGGACCGCGTCGGTACTGGCGCGGAAGAGGAGGTCGTTGAGGCAGTGCCCGAACCTGCTCACCATGAGCACGATCCGCATCCGCTCCGCGGAGGGGTCGATGTGCCAGTCCATGTGGTAGGCGTCACCCACCGCCGCGAAGCTCGCCCGCAGCTTGTCGGCGGTCACCTCGGGCTCGGCGGAGAAGTGCACGCGCATGAAGAACAGCCCGGTGCCCTGGTCGCCGAACTGCTGGCTGTCGACGATGTTGCAACCGGTCATGAAGAGGTAGCTGGAGACCGCGTGCACGATGCCCTGCTTGTCGGGGCACGACAGCGTGAGGACGTACTGCGGCGGCTGCGACTGCTGTTCGTTCACGCCGCCAGCCTGGCACAGCGCGGCGCCCGGCGGAGCCGTTGTCCGGCACACGGACCTGATCACGCCGACCACCCGAGGCCGATCCCCGGAGGAAGATCCCGGGCGGCCGATCCCCGGGGGACGATCCCGCGAGGGGCCGTCACGCCGTCCGGTTGTAGATCGCCAGGATCTCCAGCGTCCGCGGCGGGGCGTCCGGGTCCTCGCCGTCCGACGACGCCATCCGCACGTGCGCCTCGCGGGCGGCGGTGACCGCCTCCGGCCACGCCGGGTGGTCGAGGTAGGCGACCGCGGGGGCGTCGGCGCCCACCTGGTGCAGGATCTTCAGCACCCGCAGCACCGCGACGTCCACGAGCGCGGCCTCCTGCGCGTCGCGGAAGATGGTGCCCACGTACTTCTCGGCGGACCAGTTGTCCAGCCAGGTGTCCTCGACCAGGCGGTAGACGGCGTCGGTGACATCGCCGTATCCCTCGCGTCCGGTCCGCCACACCTCCATCTGGAAGACGGGGTCGCTGATCATGTGCAGCGCCGAGCGCACATTGCTGCGCCAGCGCCACCACGGCATGTCGTTGAGGGGCATGCCACCCATCGTGGAGGAGTGACGGGCACGACGGGAAGACTTCTCCGAACCTTGCACAGCGCACGATCGTACGCACCCGGCCGGCGGCACCTGTAATTCACCTGAAAGTGGCCGCTCATTGGCATCCGGGCACCCCCGAGTTGGGACGGAAGCGGAATCTTCTCCTGATATGACTGACCGCCGCTCGGGCGCGCTGCGACGTGCCGCCGTCCCGCTGCTCGCCGTGTCCGCGCTGGTCAGCGGGTGCGGCGTCATCCCAGGCGGCTCGGATGGCTCATCGGGCCCGATCGTGGTGATGACATGGGCGCCGGTGGGCACCAGTGCCACGAACATGCCGGGCATGCTGGGCATGGCCAAGGCGGTCGAGACCTACGTCAACGACCAGGGCGGGCTGCACGGCCGCAAGTTGAAGGTGCTCACCTGCAACGAGCGCAACGACGCGGTCGCCGTCACCGACTGCGAGAAGAAGGCCGCAGACGCGGGCGCGGTCGCCGTCGTCGGGTCGTACAGCGAGGAGGGCAGCAGCTTCGTCTCGGCGCTGGAGGGCGACGACATCCCCTACATCGGCGGCTACGGGATCACCGAGGACGAGTACCAGAGCCTGATGTCCTACCCGGTCAACGGCGGGCTGCCCGCGCTGCTGGCCGGCAGCGGGCTGCAACTCGCGCAGACCTGCAAGAAGGTCGCCCTGGTACGGCCGGACTCGATCACCGGCGACCAGTTCCCGATCTTCCTCGACCAGGGGCTCGAGGCGGGCGGCAGGAAACCGGTCGAGGACATCCTCGCCAAGGACACCTCGACCGACTACACCGACGCCGCCACCGAGGCGGTCGGCGACGACAAGGCGACCACCTGCGTGTCCGCGGTCCTCGGCGACCACACCAGCACCTTCTTCGACTCCCTGCGCCGGGTCGGCGACGAGCAGCCGAAGGTGCAGCTGTCCTCGGTGATCGGCAGCGTGCAGCAGTCGGTGGTGGACGCCAGTGGCGGCGCCAAGAGCCCGCTGGAGGGCGCGAAGATCGCCGACTGGTACCCGCCGGCGTCCGACCCGAAGTGGGACGAGATGAAGTCGGTGATCACCAAGTACGCCTTCGGCGACGACACGATCGACGTCGCCGACCCCGGGGTGCAGACCACGTGGATCGCCTACCAGGTCTTCACCAAGGTGGTGCGCGCGATGGACGACGGCACGAAGATCGACGCGGCGAGCGTACGGCGGGCGATGGACGCCACCACGAAGCTGTCGACCGGCGGCCTGACCCCCGACCTCGGCTGGACCGACGCCGACCTGCTGGGCGTCCCCGACCACCCGAGGATGGTCAACGCGGACATCGTCTACCAGCAGGTCCGCCAAGGCCGCCTGGTGCAGGCGCAGTCGGGCTTCGTGAACGTCACCAAGACGCTCAAGCCGTCGTCGTACGCCCCGCTGCCGCGCGACGGCGACTGAGGCGGTCCGCCCCCGGGCGGCCTGGGCGATCAGCGCCTGTCAAAGCCGTCAGCCACCAGAGCCGTCAGAGCCGTCAGAGCTGGGTGTACTGCCGCTGGGTGAGGCCGTATTTCTGGGCGATCGCGTTCCACAGCTTGACCGCCTTCTTCTTCTCGGCGGTCGCGGTGCCGCTCTCGCGGTCGCCGGCGGCGGTCTCGGTGGTGTTCTTGGCGTGGCCGCCGTGGCAGACCTTCTTGTTCTTCTGCGCCTGGCCGGCCCAGTTCGCGTAGTGGGTGTCGGCGGCGGAGGACGCCTGCCACGCCTTGGTCAGCGCGGTGCTCAGCGCCTCGTGGTCGGCGAGCTTGTCCAGTTGGAGCTTGCCGAGCTGGGTGACCAGGGCCTTGCGCTTGGTGGCGGCGGTGTTCAGGTCGCTCGCGGCACCGGACAGATCGCTGCACCCGCGGATCGACGCGACCGCGCTCACCACGGAGCTGCGGCTGGCGTCGCTGGTGCTCAGCAGGGAGTCCAGCGCGGACGCCTGCTGCTTGGCGACGGCGTCCACGGTGTCGGTGGCACCGGGCTGGGCGTCCGCGGAGGTGCCGGCCTGCGGCGTGGCGCTGGAGGAGTCGGCCACGGTGCCGGTGTTGCCGCCGCCCCCGCCGGAGCTGAGCAGCGCGCCGACCACCAGGCCGGCCACCACGCACCCGGCGACCACGATGCCGATCAGCGCCTTGGGCGACAGGCCCCGCTTGCGGCCGCCGTCGTCGTAGCCGTAGCCGCGCTCGGCGCCGTAACCGGGGTCCTGCGGGCCGCCGGCAGGGCCCTGCGGGTAGCCGGGACGGGCGGGCTGGCCGCGGTCCGGCGGCTGGATGATGCGCGGCCGCATCGGCGCCGGGCTCGGCACGTCGTTGCGGAAGAGGTGGTCGTAGTCGCTGTCGTGCCCGGGGCCGGACGCGGGCGACTCCTCCTCGAACCCGCCGTACTGGACGGGGGGTTGCTCCTGGCCGCCGTACGAGGGGCCGCCGGCGGCCGGGTACTGGTCGTAACCGGCGGGCTGCCCGTACGGCGCCTGGCCGTACCCCTGCTGGTCGTAGCCGCCCTGGCCCTGGGGCCCTTGGGGGTCCTGGTGGTCCTGGAAGAAAGGCAGTGCCTGGGTCGCGTCGGCCGCGCCGGGGTCGGCTATGTGCGCGGCCGGCGGGGCCTGGTGCGGCTGCTGGTGCGGCTGGTACGCCGGAGGTGCCTGGGGCGGCAACGGCGGCATCTGCGGTACGGGGTCGCCGCCGGGGTAGGGCGGCAGCATCTGCGTCGCGTCCGCCGGTTCGGGGGCGCCCGGGGCCGCGGGCAGCGGCATCGGGCCGGGACCGGCCGGAGGCAGGCCGTGCGGGGCGTGCGGGCCTTGCGGGTCGCCGCCCGGGTACGGCGGCAGCATCTGCGTCGCGTCGGCCGGCTCCACCGCGCCGGGCGGGACCGCGCCCTGGCCGTCGGGCGCGCCCCACGGGGTGCCGCCGGCCGGCTGGACGTGCTCGCCGTACGACAGCGGCGGCTGCTGCCGGCCCGCGGGGAGTACGACGCCCCGGTACGCTTCGGGCGAATCCTCGCCGCGTCCGCTGCTGTGCATCGCCGCCCCACTCCTGACTCTGGCCTACCGTGCAAACCGTCGGCCCACGCTACCGGGTCCCGCCAGGTGCCGCCCACGCACCCGAACGGGTGAGCGTCACCTCACACTTGGGCGGGCGGGCGGCCGGCGGCGCCGCGGTCGGCCCGGGCGGGCCTGCGCAGCGCTTTGGCCGACGCGTGGGCCCGGGGTGTCGGTCCGGTAACGATTCGGTGCACACCGGCCGGCGGTGCCGCTATTTCACCTTCAGGCCGCCTCCAGTTCGTCCAGCCGGGCGTGGAAGGCGCGCACCACCGGTTCGGCGGCGAAGGGCTCCAGCCGGCGGCGGAAGTCGTCCAGGTACTCCGCGCCGCGGTTGGAGCGCAGGCCCGAGAGCAGGGTGACGGCCTGCTCCCCGGTGTGGCAGGCCGCGTCCAGTTCGCGCTGCTGCACCTGCGTGTCGGCGAGCAGCAGCAGGTCGATGGCGCGGCGGCGGGCCCGGCCGGCCGGGTGGGCGGCCAGCGCCTCCTGCGCGCGGCGGGCGGCCGCGTCGGCCTGGCCGAGGTCGCGGTGGCAGTGCGCCAACTCGTCGGCCAGGTAGGCGCGGTCGAAGTGCGCGATCCACGCCGGGTCCTGGTCCGGGTCGGAGCGGTCCATGGCCTCCAGTGCGAGCCCGGCGACGGTGGCGAAGGTGCGGGCGTCCCCGAGCAGGGCGTGGCCGCGTGCCTCGGCGGCGTGGAACATCGCCTCGGCGGTGGCGGTGACCTGGCCGCGGGCGCCTTCCTGGGCGGCGCGGGCGAGTTGGGCGATCTCGCGGGGGTTGCCGAGCGAGGCGGCGAGGTGGCTCATGCTCGCGGCCAGGATGTACCCGCCGTACGCGCGGTCGCCGGCCGCCTGGGCCAGCCGCAGCGCCTGGATGTAATACCGCTGGGCGAGGCCGGGTTGGCCGGTGTCGACCGCCATGTAGCCGGCCAGTTCCGTCAACCGGGCGACGGCGGAGAACAGTTCGCGCCCCACCGACTCGCGGTAGCTGCCGGCGAGCAGCCCGGAGACCACGCTGTTGAGGTAGTGCACGACCACCGGGCGGACGTGGCCGCTGCCGAAGCGGTGGTCGAGGTCGGTGAGAGCCTGGGTGGTCGCCTTGACCGCCTCGACGTCCGACATGCCCACGCGGGCCCCGCCGTTGCGCGCCACGCCCTGGTCGGGGCGGGTGATCAGCCAGTCCCGGCTGGGCTCGACGAGCGCGGAGGCGGCGACGGTGGAGCCGGTGAGGAAGTCGCGCCGGCCGACGTCGCTGCGCCACAGCTCGCAGACCTGCTCGATCGCGCCGAGCACGGTGGGGGCGAAGTGCAGGCCGATGCCGGTGGCGAGGTTCCGCCCGTTGGCCATGCCGATCTCTTCGATGGAGACCGCGCGGCCGAGCTTGCGGCCGAGCGCCTCCGCGACGATGCCCGGGGCGCGTCCGCGCGGCTGCTGGCCGCGCAGCCAGCGGGCCACGGACGTCTTGTCGTACCGCAGGTCGAGGCCGTGTTCGGCCCCGCACATGTTCACCCTGCGCGCCAGGCCGGCGTTGGAGCAGCCGGCCTCCTGGATCAGTGCCTGGAGCCTCTCGTTCGGCTGCCGCGCCACGAGTGGTCGTGCGGCCATCGATCCCCCCTTGTCGTCCTTAGTGAGTGTTTCTTCCCCAACCTCCGCCGATGAACCCCGCATTGGCGGCAATTCACCTGTTTCGGCCGGCTCGTGGCGCCGGGCCGGGCCGGGGTGTGCCCGCGGTCGGCCGGTGCTCCTTCGTTTGATACCCGGTTCCGGCCCGGGGCGCCCGTACGCGCCCCCGCGGATGCTTCCGTGCGCCCGGCGGTGAGCCACGGCCGGCGCCCCGTAACCCCGGCCCCGCGGGGCAGTTGTGCAGCGCGTGGACGACGCCCTCCCGCTGCCGGGCCAGCTCAGCGGCACGCACCTGCTCGACGCGGCGGTCTCGTACGCGCGGTGGCGGCACTGGGAGGTACTGCCCGGCACGTGGCTGGAGGCCGACGCGGGGGGCGCACCGCGCTGTTCGTGTGCCTCGGCGGCGTGCCCCTCCCCGGGCGCGCACCCGGCCCGGGCCGACTGGGCGGTCCGGGCGAGCGGCAGTGCCTCGGAGGTGCGCCGGATGTGTGGGACCGGCAGCCCCGCGCGTCGGTGCTGCTGGCCACCGGCCGCGGTTTCGACGTGCTGGAGGTGCCGGAGAGCGCGGGCTGCCACGCGCTGGCCAGGACCGAGCGGATGGACGTGGAGCTCGGCCCGGTGATCGCCGCGCCGACCGGGCGAATGGCGTTCTTCGTGCTGCCCGGGGCGCGCGCGAAGGCGCCCGGACTGCTGGCCGCCCTCGGCTGGCTGCCGGGCGCGCTCGACCTGACGGTGCGCGGCGAGGGCGACTGGGTCGCGGCCCCGCCGACCCGGATGGGCAGGGGCGGCCGCGCGCAGTGGGTGCGCCGCCCGACGGCCGCGAACCGGTGGCTGCCGGATATCGGCGCGCTGCTGAGTCCGCTGGCGTACGCGTGCGGGCGCGCGGCGGCGGAGGCCCGCGCGGTGCGTTGAACGGCGTCGGCGCCCGGCCGATGACCGTGAGTCACCCGCCTGACGGGACGTCGAACGGTCACCGCACGAAATGGCCCGCTACGGGCGGGTCTTCCCGCGGCGTGCGCGGCTGTCCCTGCGGCCGTCCCCCGTGGCCGTCCCTGCGACGACCCGACCAGCCGTCACTGTCAGTGGTCGCACATAGGGTGTCCGTACACGGGACGGCGCGGCCGGGCAGCCGGCGCGGCGTGCGGTGGCCGTGGACGGGGATCGGTGGTCGGTGGACGGGGAGCGCGGAGAGGTGCGGTGCGATGGGCGAGGAGCGCGGTGCGGGGCCGGAGGCGGACAGCCGCCGGCTGCCGTCGTATTACGGGGACCGGTCCGCCCAGGCGGGCGGGGCCGCTTACGGAGCCGGGCCCGGCGTCGGTGCTGCGGCCGGGCCGCCGCCCGCGCTGCTGGTGCGCGGCCTGCGCAAGCGGTTCGGTGACCAGGAGGCCGTCGCGGGCATCGACCTGGAGCTGCCCGCCGGCCGCTTCGCCGGTCTCGTGGGGCCGAACGGGGCGGGGAAGACCACGACCCTGTCGATGGTGACGGGGCTGCTGCGCCCGGACGAGGGGCTGGTGCGGATCGTCGGCCGCGACGTGTGGAGCGACCCGGTCGACGTGAAGGCGCGGATCGGCGTGCTGCCGGAGGGGCTGCGGCTGTTCGAGCGGCTGTCGGGCCGCGAACTGCTCACGTTCACCGGGCGGCTGCGCGGGCTGCCGGTGAAGGACGTGGACCTGCGCGCCACCCAACTGCTGGACGTGCTGGACCTGTCGGGTGCGCAGCACAAGCTCGTCGTGGACTACTCGACGGGCATGCGGAAGAAGATCGGCCTGGCCGCGGCCTTGCTGCACAACCCCGAAGTCCTCTTCCTGGACGAGCCGTTCGAGGGCGTCGACCCGGTGTCGGCGCAGGTGATCCGCGGGGTGCTGGTGCGGTACACCGCCACCGGCGGCACCGTGGTGTTCTCCTCCCACGTGATGGAGCTGGTGGAGAGCCTGTGCGACTGGGTCGCGGTGATGGCGGCCGGCCGGATCGTGGCGCACGGCGCGCTCGCCGAGGTGCGCGGCGAGGCGGCGACGCTCCAGGACGCGTTCTTGTCACTGGTCGGCGCCGACCGCGGCTCCGGCGGGGACCTGGACTGGCTGGGCGGGGGCGCGAAGTGACCCGCGACGACGCCCGTGCCACCAGCGCCCCGCTGCCGCAGCCCCTGCCTCCCGAGGCGCCGCGCACCGCCCCGACCGGCACCCGGCCCGGCGCCCCGTCACAACCCTCTCCCACCGCTGCCCCTGCCGGCGCATCACCCGCCGCGCCTGCCGCCCCTTCCCCCGCTCCCCCCGCCGCAGACCGCGCCGCCCCTGTCACCGCGACCTTCGTCCGCCTCAAACTCGCTGTGCTGCGCAACGGGGTCCGGCAGTCCACCGGCCGCACCGTCAGCTGGTGCCTCGGTGTCGGCCTCGCCCTGCTGTGCGCGCTCGCCAACGGCGCGGGCATGATCGCGCTGCGCGGCGACGCGTACGCACCGGCCGCCGCGACCACCCTCGTCACGGCGGTGGCCATCGGCTGGACGGTGATGCCGCTGTTCTTCTTCGGCGGCGACGACACCCTCGACCCGACCCGGCTGGCGATGCTGCCGCTGCGGCCCCGCCCGCTCGTCACCGCGCTGCTGGTGTCGTCCCTGGTCGGTCCGGGCCCGCTGTTCACGCTGCTGATCGGCGCCGGTTCGGTGGCGGCCCTCGCGCACGGCGCGGCCGCCGTCGTCGTCGCGGTGCCCGCGGTCGTCCTGCTGCTGGCGGTGTGCGCGGCCGCCTCCCGGGGCGTCGCGGCGGCCAACACCCGCCTGCTGACCAGCCGCAAGGGCCGCGACCTCGCCCTGCTCAGCGGGCTGGTCGTGGCCGTCGGCGCGCAGCTGGCCAACCTCGCGCTCAGCTCGCTCTCCTCCCACCACGGCCTGCACCGGGTCACCTCCGTCGCCTCGGTGCTGCGCTGGGTCCCGCCGACCTCGGCCGTCGACGCGGTGCGCTCGGTCTCCACCGGCGCCTACGGGCAGGCCGCCGCCCAACTCGCGCTCGCGGCGGCCCTGCTGGCGGTCCTGCTGCGCTGGTGGTACCGCTCGCTGGACCGGCTGATGATGTCGCCGGACTCCTCCACCCTCCAGCCCGCGGCCGGCGGCACCGAACGCAAGGGCGGCCGCCGCCCGCTGCTGTCGCGGCTGCTGCCCGAGCGGATACTCTCCGGCCGCACCTCCACCGTGATGGAGCGCCAGTTCCGCTACGTGGGGCGCGACCCCAAGCTGCGCGCGTCCTGGGCGACCGGGCTGGCGGTCGGCCTGCTGCTGCCGCTGGTCGCGGTCGTCCAGCACGGCTCGGTCTACCAGTGCCTGTGGACCGCCGGACTGCTCGGCATGCAGATGTACAACCAGTTCGGGATGGACCACTCCGCGTTCTGGACCGTCGTCGCGACCACCGCCACCCGCAAGGAGGCCGAAGCCGAGCTGCGCGGCCGGGCCCTGATGCTCACGGCCGTCGCCCTCCCGTACGTCACGGTGGTGACGTGCGCGACCGCGCTCCTGCTGGGCCGGGCGGGCACCATCCCCGAAGTGCTCGGCATGGCCTACGCGTTCCTCGGCGCGCTGATCTCCACCGGCGGCTACGCCAGCGTCCGCTTCCCGTACGCGGTCACACAGGACAACGCGTTCGGGAACGCCGCGCCCGGCAACGGCTCGATGGTGGCGTTCAACGCGCTGGGCGGTTCCGTGGTCGCGTCCGCGTTCTGCCTGCCGGTGCTCGGCCTCGATCTCGCGCTGCACCTGACCGGCCACCACGCCCTGCTGTGGACGGTGCTGCCGCTCGGCGCGGTGTACGCGGCCGCGCTGTCGGTGGCGAGCCTGCGGTTCACCGCTCCCCGGCTGCTCGACCGGCTGCCGGAGATCCTCAGCGCGGTGGCGGTGCCCTGAACCGGCCGCGCACCGACGGCCGGGCACCGGACCCCGGGGCGGGCCGGCCCACCGGCCCGCCCCCGCACGTCAGTTGGCGATGCTGCCCCGCCAGGTCGGCATCAGCTCGTCCAGCAGCGCCTCGACCCGCGGCGGCATGCCCCGGCCCGGACCGCTCTCCGCCGCCCGGGCGAACAGCGCCGAGGCGGCCGCCTCCAGCCGGCCGGCGTCCCCGGTGGCGTTGGCGGCCCGCAGGTAGGCCAGCCACAGGCGCTCGTCGTCCGGCGAGATCGCCATGCCGGTCTCGATCGCGGCGACCGCCGCCTTCGGCTTGTTCGCGTCGAGGTGCAGCGAGGACAGCGCGAGCGCGATCTCCGCGACCAGCACCGGGTGCTGGGCGTCCACGATCTCGTGGCCGAGCCAGGCGTAGCGGCCCGGCGCCCGGTCCTCGAAGAGCCGCCCGCGGGCGAGCGACAGCGCGTCGGTGAGCAGCCGGCGGCGGGCCACCGGGTCGCCGGCCGCCCGCCCCTCGGTGGCCTCGTGGTGCAGCGTCTGGAGGACGTCCCAGTCCGAGACGACCGACGTGCTCAGCACGATCCGCCCGGTGGTGTCGATGGTCAGCCGCTCCCCGCCGTCCGGGTCGGTGCCCAGCCACTCCCGCAGCCGGCCGATGAGCGCGTCCCGCACGTCCTCGGTGACCCCGCGCGGCCACAGCGCGGACGCCAGCACCCGCGGGTGCACGCCCTCGCGGTGCAGCAGCAGCAGCGCCAGCGCCTCGTGCAGCAGATCGCTGCGCTCCCGGTCGGGCGCGTCGATGCCGACCACCTCGAACGGGCCGAGCGGCCGCGCGTACACCCCGGGCCGGCCCTGGTCGCTCAGGTCCACCAGGAACGGCGGCGCGTCCGGGCCCGGGTCGTCGCCGCCCGCCTCCGCGAACAGCCGCAGCACCGACTCGTACTGCGCCTTCGGCAGCAGCTGGGCCTTCATGTCCAGGCCGAGCAGCGGCGCGAGCAGCCGCCCCGCCGGGGTGATCTCCAACTCCCATGCCGCGCCCGGCAGGTCGTTGCGGCTGGAGCCGATCAGGTAGCCGATGCCCAACCGCCCGGAGTCCGCGGCCAGTTCCGCCAGCCGCTCCGCCTCCTCCGGCGTGGGCTCGGCGGCCAGCAGCACCAGATGCGGCGCCCACTGGGTGTGCTGGGCCCGGCCGGTACGGCCGGTGAGCACACTGTCCTGGCCCGCGGTGCGCAGGGCGCCGACGCGCTGCCGCGTCTCCGCGGCCATCAGCTCCACGGCCTCGGCGACCGTGGCGATGTGCCGCACCCGGGCGGGCGCCAGCGCGGTGAGGTCCTGGGCGAAGCCGACCAGCGTCACCGTCATCCGGTCCGACCAGCCGTTCGTCGCCAACTCCGCGGCCACCGAGCCGAGTATGGCCTCGCGGTCCGGCGCGGCGCCGCTGAGGGCCACGATCCCGGGCACCGCCTCCAGGTTGAGCAGCAGCCGCGCGCTGTCCAGGGTGCCGAGCACCGCGAGCCCGGGGTAGGGCGCCGCGGCCGAGGAGTCCACGTCGTCGACCAGCGCGGCCCGCTCCAACTGCCAGAACGTCTCGTCCTGCCCGGTGTGCCAGGGCGCCGGCGGTTCACCGTCCGGCCAGGCCAGTTGGAGGTGCAGGGCGTCGTCGGTGAGCCAGGCGGCGTACACCACCGGCAGCTTGCGGCCGTCCGCGTCGAGCCGTGCGGACAGCGAACGCAGCGCCCGGTCCAGGAAGTCGACCGCGTCCTGGTCGGCGCCGATGCGCAGCGCGTCGGCGACGTCGGCCTCCGCGCCGGTGGGAGTGCGCGGGGTGCGCAGCGCGCCCGCGGACAGCGACTGCCACAGTGCGGTGCGGCGCCGCCGGCCGAGCGCGGCGAGCAGCCCGGCGGCCAGCAGCGGCGCGCCGATCAGGGCGTCGGACAGGTCGAAGCCGTGCGAGGCCGACATCCCGGTGACCACCTCGCTCGCACCGGCCGCCGCACCCTGGTGGGTGCCGCCGCCCGAGCCGCCCGTACCGCCGGAGCCGCCCTGCTCCCCGGCCGGGGTCTGGTGCGCGGCGTGCGCGCCCTCGGCCGCGGTGTCCTTGGCGCCGCCGTGCTGGGCGTAGTGCAGGATGTCGGGCGCGGTGTGCGGGGCGGCCACCGGCATCTCGACGAGGTCGCCGCCGTGCGCGTCGGCAGGCATCTCCAGCACCCAGCCGGGCCGGATCAGGCTCGCCTGCGACAGCTGCGAACCGTCGGGCTGCACCCGGTCCTTGTTGAGCTGGTAGATCTCCTTGTAGCGGCGGCCGTCGCCGAGGTGGCGCTGCGCGATCTCCCACAGCGAGTCGTGGTGGCGGCCCTCGGGCGGGTTGATCCGGTAGAACTTCGTGGCCTGCTGCGTGGACTGCCCGCCGCCCTGCGCGCTGGAGCCGCCCGTCCCGGTCTGGTGCTGCACAGCGGTCTGGTGGGTCGTCTGCTGGCCGGGCGTCGCCTGGGCGGTGGCGGCCACCCCGGGCCGCGCCTGGCTCTCCATCGAGTGCTGCTGGCCGAGTTGGGCCAGGCCCGGCACCAGGCCCGCGGTGCTGACGCCGATCAGCAGCAGCGCGGCGATCAACTGGCGGGCCAGCAGCTGGCTCGGGCCGCTGCCCGGCACGCGCGTCGGCATGCCGACCCCGGACACCGCCGCCTTCGCCTCCACCAGCACGCACGCGGTGAACTGCGCCCACGCCACCCACACCAGCACCGCCAGCGTGTTGACGAACGTCTCGGAGGTGATCGGCTGTTGCAGCACCTCGGAGTCGAAGTGGTGCGGGAAGGGCGAGCCGATGTACACCAGCAGCGCCGCGGGCACCGCCACCACCAGCACCAGCAGCGCCAGGAACGCCCCGAAGGCCCGCAGCAGGTCGCCGAACGTACGCTGCCTGCGCGGCTGTCGGGGCGCTCCCCCGCCGTGCTGTGCCCGGTTACGTCCCGTGGCGGTCGTGCGTGCCATGGCTGCTTCCTCTGCCTTCGGTGGTGCTACGGGTCCTTGTCGTACGTACGACGGTGCGCGCTTCGCCTGCCGTGCTCGCGGTCAGGGGCCGGTGATCGACACGGCGTCCGCCCGGCCCTCGACGGTGATCGAGTCGTGGTAGAAGAAGCCGCTGAGGATCGGTCTGTAGGTCACGTACACCACCACCTCGACCCGGTCGGGCCCGGTCGGCGGCGTCGGGCAGCCGGAGCGGCGCCAGTCGCCGGCCGGCAGGTTGACGTCGCGGGCGAACTGCTGCACCCGGGCGGTGCACTGCTGGTAGTTGATGACCGGCTGGGCGCCGCTGGCCTGGGCGTTGCGCAGCGCGGCCACATCGATGTCCTGGGCGGCGTACCGCGCGGCCTGCTCGGCGATGTCGGCGGCGCGCTCGCGCTTGGCGATGGACAGCCCGCCGTCCACCACGAAGGCGGCGAGTGCCATGAACACCAGCGCGAAGATCACCACGGCGGCGGCGCCCGAGCCGCGGTCGTCGCCGCGCAGCGCCCGCAGCCGGGCGGTGAGGGTACGGCCGGCCGCGGTCGCGCCCAGCCGTTTCACCGTGGCCGTCGTCGCCGCCTGCGCCGTCGCTGCCGTCGTCACGTCCATCGCCGTCACGTCCATCGCCGTCACGTCCGTCGCCGTCACGTCCGTCGCCGTCACGTCCGTCGCCGTCCTCATGTCGCCGACCTGCGGTACGGGTCGAGCGGGGACGCCGACGTGGAGGTGACGGTCTTGTTGATGGGCAGCCCGAGGAAGCTCAGGCCCCGCACGGTGCAGGTGACCTGGATCGTGAAGAGGGTGTCGGGCTGGAAGCTGGTGTCGCCGACCGCGGTGACCGTCGCCGGCGCCGCGCAGGTGCCGTCGAGGTCGTCGTGCGCGGCCTTGACCGCCTGCTGCATCGCCTCCGAGCGGCTGTGCTCGATCGATCCGGCGCGCGCGGCGTCGCGTGCCGCGCCGTCCACCGCCCCGCGCCCGTCGACGAGTTGGCCGAACGCGACCAGCATCAGCACGAACATGATGATGATCGGGGCGAGGATGACCACCTCGATGGTGGACAGCCCCCCGTCGCCGCGCGCCCGCCGGGCGGCCGCGGCGCGTGCTCTGCGCGCGAACTCCATTCCCCTCATCCCCCGTTGTCCGGCACGAACCGCTCGACCGGACCCGACGACGTCTCGTTCACCCTGAAGGAGAAACCGGGCAGCGGGAAGACCTTGGGCACCGTCGCCGTCACCCGGACCCGGACCGTCTCCGCGTCCTGCGGGTCACGGCTCGGCGAGACCTGCGGGTCGATCAGCAGTTCCGGCCCGAGCTGGCTGATGTAGTCGCTCGCGGCCTTGCTCGCGTCACCGGACCAGTCCTCGCCGGTCGCGGCCTCGTCCCGCGCCTTGCGGGCGCCCGCCCGAGCGGCGGCCTGCGCGACGTGGTCGGCGAAGTAGTACATGCCGAACTGCACCGTCGCGAAGATCATGAAGAACAGCACCGGGGTGAGGAGGACGAACTCGATCGCGGTCATCCCGCGGTCGCCGCCGGCCCGCCCCGGCGCCGCCGCGCGGCTGCCCACGCCGCTGTCGCCGTGCGCCGCGTCGAGCCTGCGGCGCACGGCGCGGCGCAGGCTGCGGGTCGTCCGTCCCATCGCTGCTCTCCCCCGGTCCGCCGATCAGCAGCCGTTGTCGCCGTTGGTGTTGGCGATGCAGTTGCTGACGCCGTTGGCCTTGCTGTTCAGGGCGTTCTTGATGATGACGCCGACCGCGGCGACGATGGCCACCACGATCGCGGAGATCACCACCCACTCGACGGCCGAGGCGCCGCGGGACAGGTCGTCCTCGTTGCGGACGCGGTCGATCCGCGCGCGCAGGTAGGTGTGGAGGAAGCTCAGGCCGGGGTCGAAGGAAGTCAGTTTGTCCATGCGGTTCATGGCTCGGTCCTCTCGGTGGACGGTCGTCGGTGGGGCGGCACGGTGGTGATCAGACCTGGAAGACCCGCATCGCGGCGGGGTAGATCAGGAAGACGAGGAAGCCGGCGGCCAGCAGCATCTGGGCGACCAGCATCGACTGGGACTGCTCACCCGCCTGGCCCTCGATCTCGGACAGTTCGCGGTGGCGCATCGTCTCGGCGCGCGAGGCCAGCGAGTCGCGGACCTTCGCACCGTCGTCGGCGACGAGCGCGAGGGTGACACCGAGGTCCTGCAACTCCTCGATGCCGAGTTCGTCGCCGAGCCGGCCCAGCGCGACCCACTGGCTGGTGCCGGTGATCCGGGCGTCGGCGAGGCAGTTGCGGATACGCATCAGCGCCCAGCCGTCGCTGATCTCCGCGGCGGCCATCAGCGCCTCGGGCAGACCGCGACCGCCGGCCAGGTTCATCGCGACCAGGTCGAGGTAGGCGCCGATCACCCGCCGCAGGTCCTTGCGCTTGGTCGCGGCGTCGCGCCGTACCTCCAGGTCCGGCAGCAGGAAGAACACCGCGGCGAAGAGCAGCGCCAGCCAGACCGGGATGATCGGGTTGACGCCGAAACCGACCTCCGCCGCGACCGCGAACACCGCCGGGCCGAAGACGACACCGGCCGCGGCCAGCACCGTCTTGGTGGCGAGGAACGCCTCCCAGCTGCGGTCCAGCACCGCCAGGTCGGCGCGCAGCGAGCGCTGCTCCCAGCCCTGTTGGAGGTAGAAGGCCGCGATCCGCTGCCCGAGCCGGGCGCGCCAGCCCTCGGCCGCGTCGGTGGCGGCGGCGCTGTCGGTGGTGACGCCGGCGGCGCGCAGCGCGTCGATCTGCGCGATGGTGGAGACCGCGCTGCGCCGGGTCGGCGTCAGCGCCCGGACCAGGGCGAAGACGCCCAGGCCGAAGACGCCGCCGACCAGGCACGCGAAGACGATGGTGGTGGTCATCGGTTGCCGGCCCCCTGTCCCGGCACGGCCGGACGGCCCTGCGCTCCGTAACCCTGCGGGCCCTGGGCACCTTGGGCGCCTTGGGCGCCGTAACCCGGTGTGCCCTGCGGCCCTTGGGGGCCGTAACCCGGCGCGCCCGGCGCGCCCGGCGCGCCCGGACCACCCAGTGCGCCCGGTGCCCCCGCGCTCCCCGGTGCCGCAGGTGCGGCCGGTGCGGCCGGTGCGGCAGGTCCACCCGGCCCGCCCGGTCCGGCGGTGGCGCCCGGCGCCCCCGCTCCGCGGTACCCGCCCTGCACCGCGCCCGGCGCCTGCTGGGGTCCGCCGCCGTACGGTCCGCTCTGCCCGCCGGGCGGACCCTGCCGGCCGACCGCGCCCTGCGGGCCGGACGGGAACTGCCCGACGACCGGCTGCTGGGCGACCCGCTCGGGGGCGTGCACGAGGAACCGGTCCGGGGTCTCGATCTTCGACAGCTTGCGCAGCCACCAGAAGCCGGCCGCGAACAGCAGGCACACGATGGCGAGCATCAACTGCCCGACGGGCGTGCCGTACGGCTTGACGAAGCCGCGGTTGAAGACGGCCAGGCCCAGCACGAACACCACGGAGACCACGACCACGATCTGCACGCTGCGCCGGGTGCTGGCGCGCTGCGCCATGACCCGCTGGCGCATGTCCACTTCCTCGCGGGAGGACTTCGCCAGCGCGCCGAGCACGTCCCGCAGACCGGGGCCGCGCAGCCGGGCGTTGAGGATGAGGGCGGCGATGATGATGTCGGCGGACGCGTCGTTGATCTCGTCAGCGAGCATCTGGAGCGCGTCGGGCAGCGGCCAGCGCGCCCGCAACCGGTCGACGAGGGACTCCAGATGGACCCGCAGCGCGGGTGCGGCGGCCCGGGCGGAGGCCGGAATGGCCTGCTCCAGGCCGACCGCGCCGGCGATGGTGTCGCGCAGCGACTCCGTCCAACCGGCCAGCGCCTCCACCCGCTTCATCGCGGCGCGCTCCTCCGAGGCCCCGCCGAAGAGCCGGTCCCAGGCGAAGACGAGCACCGCGGTGGCCGCGCCGAGCACCAGCCAGCGGGTGACGGCGAGGACCGCCAGGCCGACCACGATCGCGATGGAGCCGCGCTGGGTGAGGAACCGGCCGATCTCCGAGGCGCGTTCGGCGCCGGACTGCCCGGGGGCGGTCGGTTTCGGCGCCCAGCCGCGCATCGCCGCGATGAACAGCGCGATGCCGCCGCCGCCCACCGCCCCGGCGAGCAGCCCGTAGAACGCGGTCATCGAGAAGAAGCCGGACATCACCGCCACACCCCCGTGGGCTGGTAACCGTGGGCGAGCAGTTCGTCGAGGCAGGAGATGGGCGCGTGCGGCAGCGCCACACCGGCGTCCGGGTGCTCGGCGAAGATCTCGCTGGAAAGGACCCGGCCGTCCACGCCGTTCACCTCGCGGACGGAGGTCACGACGCGGCGCAGGGTGCCACCGCGCTGGAAGTCGTTGCGGCGCTGGATGAAGACCACGAAGTCGATGGCGCCGGCCACCAGCATCTGCGACGCCTCCACCGGCAGCCGCTCCTGCGCCTGGAGCGCGTAGGTGGAGATGCGGTTGAAGACCTCGGCGGAGCCGTTGGCGTGGATCGTGGACAGCGAGCCGTCGTTGCCCTGCGACATGGCGTTGAGCATGGTGACGATCTCGTCGCCGAGCACCTCGCCGACGATCACCCGGGAGGGGTTCATGCGCAGGCTGCGGCGGACGAGTTCGGCCATCGAGATGGCGCCCAGGCCCTCGGAGTTGGGCAGCCGCTCCTCGAACGCCACGACGTTGGGGTGCAGGTCGGGGAACTGGTCGAGGCCGAGTTCCAGGGCGCGTTCGACGGTGATGAGGCGCTCGTGCGGCGGGATCACGTTGGCCATGGCCCGCAGCAGCGTGGTCTTCCCGGCGTTGGTGGCCCCGGCGATCATCAGGTTCTTGCGGGCTAGGACCGCCGCGGATAGGAACGAGCCGACCTCGGGGGTGACGGTGTTGTTGCCGATCAGGTCGGCGAGGAAGACCTTGCCCAGGCGCGCCCGGCGGATGGACAGCGCGGGCCGGCGGGTGACGTCCATGACGGCCGAGAGCCGGGAGCCGTCGGGCAGCCGCAGGTCGAGCTGCGGGTTGGCGGTGTCGAACGGGCGCGAGGACAGACCGGAGTAGGCGCCCAGCACCTGGATCAGCTCGATGAGTTCCTCGTCGGTCTCCGCGACCGGCTCGACCTGCAACTCCCGGCCGTCGGAGTAGCCGACGAAGACCTGGTCGCAGCCGTTGATGTCGATGTTCTCGACCTCGGGGTCGTCCAGCAGCGGCTGGAGCCGGCCGACGCCGAAGAGCGCGGCGTGCACCGCTGCGGCGTACGCCTCCTCCGCGTGGGCGTCCGGCGGGGTGCGGCCGACGGCGATCTCGGCGCGCGCGTACGCCTCGAGTATCTGGGCGATGATCGCCCGGGCGAAGTGCCGTTCGTCCTCCGGCGACATCGCGGTACGGGCCGCCACCTGGTCCAGCCGCCGCTGCTCGGCGATGCGGTCGCCCGCCTCCTGCCGGAAGCGCTTGACCAGCGAGTGGTCGACCTCGCTCATCGCAGGACCCCGTACCGCTGCGGCACGTCGGCGGTCACCTGGCGGGCCGAGCGGATCAGCAGCGACTTGTCGAGGCGGCCGCGGCGCCGGCCGCTGAGCATCTCGGCGCCGGCCGGGTCGTCCGCGAGGGTGCCGACCACCCGGGCGGAGATCTGCGAGGCCACCAGCATCTCGTTGACCTGCGCGGCGAGTTTGGCGCTGTGCCCGGTGTCGGCGACGAGCAGCACACCGATCGGCGGGTAGCCGAGCGCGGCGGCACCGCGCTGCGAGCCGTGCAGTTTCGCCGACAGCGCGCCGGCGCGGTCCCTGACCCGGGCCAGGTTCTCGGGCGCGCTACGGGCGACGAGCAGCACCAGCGCGGCGTGCGGCAGCAGTTCCAGACTCGGCGAGTCCGGGCCGAGGCGGCCGCAGTCGGCGATCACGTCGGCGGCGCCGTTCGGCGACTCGGCGAGCGTCGCGAACGCCTGGCCGAGCACCGGCCACAACCCGGACAGGCCCGCGGCCTGTTCGGGCCCGGCCAGGCCCACGAGTACGTCGAGCCCGCCGACCAGCGGCTGCGCGTGGTCCCACAACTGCTCGGCGGCCAGGCCGTGCCGGGCGGTGGCGGCCAGCGACAGCAGGCCGGAGTTGGGGTTGAGCACCCCGCCGTGCGCGCCCGTCGAACGGTAGACGAGGTCGCCGCCGGCCGGGTCGGCCTCGGCCAGCAGCACGCGGCGCGGCCATACGGCGGCCAGCGCCAGTGCCGTGGTGGTGACGCCTGGGGAGCCCTTGTCCGCTGCGATTGCGATCAGTGCCATGTTGTCTGCCTCGTCCGTGCCTGGTCCGCGCCGCTGGTTCAGTGCTTGCTGGGGACGAGCACGAGGGAGACGTCGCCCGCCGCGGAGGCGGTCGCCAGCGCACCGGCGTCGGCGGCGTCCGCGATGACCGTGATGGTCTCGCTGCCGTCGCCGAAGCTGCTGTTGCTGCCCGTGTCGATGTCCTTGATGACGAGGTTGCCGCTGATCGGCTCGGCGCCGCCGGTGCTGCCGGACGAACCCGACGAACCCGACGAGTCGCCTGAGGACTTGACGTCGTTGCCGACCAGGTACGCCGCCACGGTCAGCCCGTCGGCGAGGCCGCTGGGGAACTGCCCCTTCTTCAGGGACAGGCCGACCAGCGTCTTGCCGGCCGCGAGCACCTCGGACTTCTGGGTGATCATCGAGTTGACGACGATCGACCCGCTGGTCAGGTTGGTCGCGGCGCGCCAGTTGCTGGCGAGGTCCTCGCGCTGGTTCCACCGGATGTACTTGACGTCGGTGCCGTCCGCGACCATGACCTCGCGCATCGCCGACAGCGGGATCTTGTCGCCGACCGCGACGTCGGCGGTGACCTCCACGACCGACACCTTGTTGCCCGCGCGCAGCACCATCACGGTGGCGCCGAGCGCGCCCACCAGGATCAGCAGCACCGCCAGCGCGGCCAGCGCGGGTTTGCGCTCGCGCGGCGCGACCGGCAGCCGGCTGCCGACGGCGGGTCCGTTCAAGTTGGGTGCGGGAACGGACTGACGGCCACTGCCGCCGCCCGCGGCGGAACGTTCCCTGGTTTTCACTTCACTGCCCCCGAGCCGGCGCTTCGCATCAGCCATTTCGGCCACCCGGGGCAGTTCCGTCGCTCTCCCGTCCGGCGACGACCCCGCAGGCCGATGTCAAGTCACCGCACGCTATCAGCGGGCAACAAATGCCCTCAAGGCGTGGCCCGTGACAACCCGCATACAGCATGGCAACAGAACGAAACGGGGTCCGTTCGCCGGCGGTCGACTGTGCCGCCGGTCCGTTGTCCCGCTGCCCTGTTTCGGAACGATCGGAACTACCGGAAACGATCCATGTTGTACATCTTGGCGTCGCCCGGCGTGACCTTCTCCGGCAGCTTCTTGATCTCGGCGTCGATCACCGGGACGAGCCGGCCGAGCAGCGTCTGGATCGTGCCGTGCCGGCCCTTGACGTCGGCGCCCCAGGTGTCGGCCGCGGTGCCGACCCAGACGTTTCCGCCGCCCATGTCCGAACACGTCGTCTTCAACGGCTCCTTGAGGGTGCCGAGGTCCCGGATCAGCTGGGTCTTCAGGTTCTGCAGGTCGGTGATCGCCGGATTCGGCACGGTCGCCTGCGGATTGCTGTCGTTGCTCCCCATCGTGTTCTCCCCCGTGTGTTCGCGACCCTTCGGCCTCTATCGTATCTGCCAGCCCCCGCAGGAGGACGAGGACCACGTGACGAACAACACCGCCGACAACGACAACGACATCGCGCTCACCCCGATCTCCGTGCCCGACCCCGCCGCCCGTGAGCGCGCCAGGCGCCGCAGGAAGGTGCTCGCCGTCGTGGGCGCCGTGGTCGTGGTGGCCGGCGGCATCACGTGGTGGGCGGTCGCCGCGAACGGCGGCGACAGCAAGCCGGTGAAGCACACCGCCGTGATCCCCAAGGCGTTCGGGGCGTACACGGAGGCGAAGGACGGCGACACCGAGTGGACGGCGCTGTCGAGCGTCAACACCGACCCCGCGAAGGGCGACGTCTACCTGACCTACCGGGCGTCCGGCGGCCGCGCCGCGATGATCACCGTCACCCTCGACCCGCCGGACTTCACCGCCGACGACGGAACTCGAACCGGCCCCGGTTCCGAGAGCGAGACGAAGGATCTTCTGGGGGTCGACAAGGACCAGAAGATCACGAGCTACCCGGCCGGGAAACAGGACGGGGAGATCCAGTGCGCCGACACCACGGCGGCCGGTCGCACGATCACGACGTGCGCCTGGCAGTCCAAGGCCGCCGAGGTCACCTTCAGCCCGGTCTTGAACCACCACACCGTCACCGGACAGAACCAAGCTGCGGCAGATCTGCGTGCCTTTCTCGACGTGCTGAGAATCGAAGCGAAGAAGGCATGAGCCCCGCCGAACCACCGCTGACCGGTGGTTCGGCGGGCGCGTACCGACTCGACGCGTCAGTCGTCCGGGATGTGCTGGAACTGCTCGTCCTCGGTGAAGCCGGTGATCTCGACCTTGTTGACGACCGCCGGGTCCTGCAGCCAATTGCCGTACGCCGTGCGCTGCTGGGTCGTCATCGACGCGAAGGGCTTTACCGAGCCGTTCCCGTCGAGGAAGTTGTCGCCGGGCGACTTGATGTAGCCCTTCGGGTCGCCCGTGTAGGTCTTCGAGACGTTCTGGTTCGGGTGCTTCGGGTCCGCCTTGGGGGTGATAGTGACCGGCGGGGTGGTCTTCGGGTCCCAACCGCCCTTGCTCAACTGGCCGTCGGCCTCTCGCCGATACTCGTCCTGCCAGTTCGTATCCAGCTTGGCACTGTCGATCTTCTTGTAGCGATCGGCCAGACCCCCGGGCGCGTCCTCCGGGCTCACCGACACCGCGCTCGCGATGTAGTCGACCAGCAGGTCCTCAGCGCTGCCGCCGATCTCCCCCGCCTGCTCCTTACCGAGGTCGGTGATCGCGGACGCGCCATCGGTGGCAACCCCCTTCGCGGCTTTCTCGCCGAGTGCGATCAGCTCCTTGCGCGCACCGTTCACGCCGTCCGCCCAGTCGTCGGCGTCCTGCTCGATCGACCCCTCGGCGTAGTCGAAGGCCTGGCTGTAGGCCTTCATCATCATGCCCCGTTCCATCGCCCGATAGGACTCGGCATGGTCACCGCTCGTCGTCACCTGCCGTCCTGACGCCTCGTCGTCAACCGTGTTGCGGAACGCGTCGAAGAGCACGCTGAGTTTGCCGGCGGTCTTGGCGTCGCGAGCGGACTCGTTGAGCATCGCCTGCCACAGGGGCGCGCCCACCTCTAGACCGGGGCGGTTGGGGTCCTGGCCTTCCAGGAACGCCGTCTGGTCCCACTGTGACATCTTCTTGGTGAAGCCTCCCTTGGTGGCGTCGGCCCCCCAGAATTTGTCACCGACCGGCGACGTGATCCCGTAGACCATGTCGCTCCAGTTGGCGGTGACCAGCTTGCCGTAGTAGACGTCGATCGGGTCGTAAGGATGGATCTTGCTGGAATCACCGTTCTGGTGGCGGTAGTTGTCCATCATGATGCGGGCGGTGAGCTTCTCCGCGAGCGGCCGGTTCGTCGCCTTGAGGTCGATCGTGCCGGCCGACATCAGGTCCGCGAACGCCTGGGCACGGGCGGGTGGTTGGCCGAGGTCCCAGGGGCCGTGCGGATAGATGATCGTCTGCATCGTGTCGTAGTTGTGGTCCATCCACTCACCCGACGCCTCGGCGTTCTTGCCGATCGCGTTGAACAGCTGGGTGTAGTGGTCGTCGGCGAAGACGCCCTTGTCGAGGCCGGAGCTGTTCATGAACTCGCTGCCGTTCTTCGACGGGTCCTTGTCGAAGACGCGGTCGCCGAGCGCGACGAGGTAGTCCTTGTCCTGCGAGCCGCCCGGCAGCAGCGAGGTGAGGTAGTCGGCCCGGAAGACACCGCGCGGGTCCTTGAAGTTGTCGAACCACTTGCTCCAACTCGCCTGCTTCTGCTGGGCGGTCTGGCCCTCGTAGGCGACCTTGGTGAAGGTGCCGAAGGTCTTGGCGATGACATCGCGGTCGTGCTTGGCCTCGTCCGGGTGGTCGCCGTACCGGCCGTAGAAGTTGTCGTCGGCCATGTCGTTGGTGAGCTGGAGCAGGTTCTTCGAGCCGAGCTGGTTGTAGAACGCCTTGAGGTAGTCCGGGTCGTCGGAGTGGGCGCTCAGATCGGCGAACAGGTCCTCGGACGGGTCGTCGCCCTTCTTGAGCGCGTCGTTGTACTTGTCCGCCAGCGCCTTGCCGTCCTTCTGCGACTGCGCGGTGGTGTTCACCATGCTGTCGTCGATGCTGACCATGCCCTTGTGGTCCGGGTACGGCTTGTCCGCGGCGATGGCCAGGTGGTAGCGGCGGGTGAGCATCGGCATCTGGTCGTCCAGCCAGCCGCAGATGCCGATGAGTTGGGTGAGAGAAGAGGAGTCGAGTCCCTTTTCCTCGAACTGGTACTTGTACGAGGACGCGGTCGACCGCAGCAGGTCCTTGTCGCTCTTGAACGAGCTCGTCATCTTCTGCAGGCCGTCCGGATCTATCCCGGAAAACCCCATCCGCTTCTCCTCCCGTGTGTACTTCGCCCCGGTTCGCCGACCGCTCGCGCCGCGCGGGCGGCCCCGCCCGTGCGACCTGGGTGCTCCCGGCCCGGGCCCCGTGTCAGGAATGAGGATCGCACAGGGCGGCGGAACGGTTCCGTGCCGCGGAAGTCGGCGCCGCCGCCGTACCCCGCGGAAACCCGGGCAGGCCCGGCCGTGCCCCCTCCGCTGCCCGACGGGGCTTACCCGGGGTTTCCGCGGGCCTATAGCCTCGTGGCAGCAGTGGACGGTTAATGGGAACAGGCACAGCGAATGCAGGGCCCGGTCCGGGCCTACGGGGAGGGGCACAGCCATGCGCGTGACCGTGACGGTCGTACAGCAGGGCGTCGACGCGCAGGACGTCCTGATCACGGCCGACGACTCCGCGAGCGCGGGCGACGTCGCACTGGCGCTGGCGCAGTCCGTGGGCGCGGTGGCCCACGAACCGGCCGGGCACGGCGGGGGCGTGGTCGTCCAGTTCCCCGGGCAGTACCAGAACGGGGGCCGGCCCGACGCGGCTGGCGGGTGGGCCGGCCGGCCCGCCGACCCCGCTCCCGCCGCCGTGCCGGTGCTGTGGGCGGACGGTGTGCCCTGCGACCCGCAGGCGCAGGCGCAGTCCGTGCTGCGCGACGGCATGCGCGTCACCGTCGACGACTCGATCGGCCCGTTCATGCGCACCGGCGAGCCGTCCGGGCGCTACGAGGTGCGGGTGTGCGCCGGGCCGGGCGCGGGCCGGGTGGCGCGGCTCGGTGTCGGCACCGCGACCATCGGCTCGGCGCCGAACAGCACGGTCGCCGTGCAGGACCCGTCCATCCCGCCGGCCGCCGCGCGGCTCTCGGTGGCCATGGACGGCACCGTGCTGCTGACCGGCGCGCCCGGCGCGGGCCTGACGCTGGAGAACGAGCCGGTGGAGGCGGAGCGGCCGTGGCCGCTGCGCGCACAGCTCAAGGCCGGCGACTCGGTGCTGGTGCTGGACCGGCCGAGCGCGCCGGACGCCCACCTGTCGCCGATGGGCGAGGGCGGACTCGCGTACAACCGGCCGCCGCGGCTGACCGCGCCGCCGCCCCGGCAGCTGCTGTACGTACCGCAGAAGGACGCCAAGACCGACCGGGCCCGCTTCCAGGTGCTCACGCTCATCGCGCCGGTCGTGGTCGGCGTGACGATGTACTTCATGGTGCACCAGATCTACATGCTGCTGTTCTGCGCCATGAGCCCGGTGATGATGGTCGGCCAGTGGATCAGCGACAACCGCGCCGGCAAGCGCAAGAACCAGGACGCGGCGAAGAGCTACAAGGCCGCGATGGCCGAGTACGAGGAGAGCCTGGAGAACGCCCGGATCTCCGACCAGCGCGAGCGGCGGGCCAACTACCCGGACGCCGCCGAGATCCTGCTCTTCGCGACCGGCCCGCGCCGCCGGCTGTGGGAGCGGCGGCTCACCGACCCCGACGCACTGCGGCTGCGGATCGGCGTCGCCGACATGCCCGCCGACATCGAGCTGCGCCCCAAGGGCCGGACGGCCGAGGACGCCGTGCCGCCGGAGCCGCCGCTGGTGTACGACGTGCCGCTGCCGCTGCCGGTCCCGGAGATCGGCGTGGTCGGTATCGCCGGTGAGCGGGCCCGGGCGCTGGGCACCGTCCGCTGGCTGGTGTCGCAGGCCGCGGTGCTGCACAGTCCGCGGGACCTGTCGATCGTGGTGCTGTCCTCCGCGCCCGACGCGGCGCGGTCCTGGAACTGGGCGCACTGGCTGCCGCACCTGACGCCCCAACAGGGCCAGGACTGCGTGGCGTTGATCGGCACCGACCAGGAGGCGGCCGGCCGCCGGGTCAACGAACTCCTCCAGGAGCTGGGCCGGCGCAAGGCCGACACCCTCGCCAACCAGGGCGGCCGGCTGCGGCCGGACCCGTTCGTCCTGGTGGTGCTGGACGGTGCGCGGCTGCTGCGCCGGATGCCGGGTGTGCCGCAACTCCTCCAGGAGGGACCGCAGTTCGGCATGTTCGCACTGTGCGTCGACGAGGACGAGCGGCTGCTGCCGGAAGAGGTGCGGCTCGCGGTGTGCTGGTCGCCGCACGCGGCCAGCCGGCTGCACCTGCGCGGCGGCGGGCTGGAGCGCCTCGGCGAGGTGCTCGCCGACCAGGTCGGCCCGGAGTGGTGCGAGCTGGTGGCCCGTTCGATGGCGCCGGTGCGCGACGTCAGCCGCGACGACGCGGACAGCGCGCTGCCGACGTCCGCGCGGCTGCTGGACCTGCTGGGCATGCCCAACCCGGTCGGGGAGCAGGTGGCGGGGATCTGGCAGCGCGGCGGTTCGACCACGGCGGCGCCGATCGGCGTCGGCGCGGACGGCACCTTCGTGCTGGACATCCGCAAGGACGGGCCGCACGCGCTGGTCGCCGGCACCACTGGCGCGGGCAAGTCCGAGCTGCTCCAGACGATCATCGCCTCGCTCGCGGTCGCCAACCGGCCCGACGCGCTCAACTTCGTGCTGATCGACTACAAGGGCGGCAGTGCCTTCCAGGACTGTGCGCGGCTGCCGCACACCGTCGGCATGGTCAGCGACCTCGACGCGCACCTGACCGAGCGCGCGCTCGCCTCGCTCGCCGCGGAGTTGCACCACCGCGAGACGATCCTGTTCAACGCGGCCACCAAGGACATCGAGGACTACAACGACGCGCGGCGGATGCGGCCCGACCTGGAGCCGATGCCCCGACTGGTGCTGATCATCGACGAGTTCGCCTCCCTGGTGGCCGAACTGCCGGACTTCATCGCCGGTCTGGTCGACATCGCCCGCCGCGGCCGTTCGCTGGGCGTGCACCTGGTGCTGGCCACGCAGCGGCCCGCGGGTGTGGTCAGCGCCGACATCCGCGCCAACACCAACCTGCGGATCGCGCTGCGCGTCACCGACGCCGACGAGTCCCGGGACGTCATCGACGCGCCCGACTCCGGGGCGATCGCCAAGTCCACGCCCGGCCGCGCCTATGTGCGCTCCGGCGCCCAGTCGCTGGTCGGCGTGCAGTCCGCGCGGATCGGTGGCCGCCGCCCGGCGGTCGGCCAGGAGCGCGCCAAGGCCGCGGTGGTACCGCTGGGTTGGCAGTCGCTGGGCCGCCCGATGCCGCGCGGCGGGCAGGCGGAGGCGGACGACGGCACCATGGTCACCGACCTCGCGGTGCTGGTGGACGCCATCCGCGACGCGTCCGACCTGCTCAACTTCCCCGCGCCGCGCAAGCCGTGGCTGGACCCGCTGCCCGAGCGGATCGTCACCGAGGAACTGCCGCCGCCGGCCGCCGCCGGGTTCGGCGATGTGCCGCCCATCGGCTACGGCATCACCGACCTTCCCGCGCAGCAGGCCCGCGCCCGGCTCGCGGTCGACCTGGTGCACGGCGAGCACGTGCTGATCGCCGGCGGCCCGCGCTCGGGCCGCTCCACCGCGCTGCGGACGATCGCCGGCGCGCTCGCCCGCGACACCGCGCCGACCGACGTGCACCTGTACGCCATCGACTGCGGCGCCAACGCGCTGCTGCCGCTGGTGGCGCTGCCGCACTGCGGCGCCGTCGTCACCCGCGACCAGCCCGAGCGGCTGTCGCGGCTGCTGGACCGGCTGTCGGCGGAGGTGTCGCGGCGGCAGCAGCTCCTGGCCGTCAAGGGCGCCTCCAGCGCCGCCGAGCAGCGGGCGATGGCGGCCACCCCGGAGGAGCGGCTGCCGTGGATGGTGCTGCTGCTCGACAACTGGGAGGGCTTCACCTCGACCTTCGAGTCGTACAACTACGGCAAGCTGATCGAGGGCGCCATGCGGATCTTCCGGGAGGGCGGATCGGCCGGGCTGAAGGTCGTGATGACCTCGGACCGCTCCGGCTTCCTCGGGGCGATCTCCTCGGTCTTCCCGGACAAGCTGGTGCTGCGGATGGCCGACCCGAACGACTACGGCAACGGCGGGCTCGCCCCGCGCGACGTGCCGAAGAACATGCCGTCCGGGCGGGCGCTGCGCCCCACCGACCACGGTGTGCAGGAGAACCAGGTGGCACTGCTGGCCGCCGACCCGGCCGGCCAGGCACAGGTGGAGGTGCTGCAGCGGATCGGCCGGCAGGCGACCGAGCGGATCGGCCGGGTCGGGCGGCTGCCCCGGCCGCAGCGGCCGATGCGGGTGGACGCGCTGCCGCCGCGGATGACGCTGACCGACGCGATGGCGCTCGACCCGGACTTCCGGCCGTCCTCGCCGCTGTGGGCGCTGATGGGCGTGGGCGGCGACGAGTTGGCACCGGTCGGCATCGACCTGGAGGAGGCCGGGCCGGGGTTCGTCATCGCCGGGCCGCCGAAGTCGGGCCGCTCCACGGCGCTGATCACGGCTGCCCGGTCGCTGCTCGCCAACGGCACTCCGGTGGTGCTGGTCACCCCGCGCCGCTCGCCGCTGCGCGAACTGGCGGACGCACCTGGGGTGTTGGGCCTGCTGACGGGCACCGAGTCGACCGCGGACGAACTGACGGAGCTGACCGCGAAGGCGGCCGGGGAGAAGTTCGTGGTCGTCGTCGACGACAGCGAACTCCTCTACGAGAGCATGCTGGAGACGGCGTTGGAGGAGGTCGTCAAGAGCGGTATGGACGGTGACCACGCGCTGATCGCGGCCGGGTCGTCGGACTCGATGAGTTCGCAGTACCGCGGTTTCGTCGTGGAGGCGCGCAAGTCGCGCAACGGGCTGCTGCTGTCGCCGCAGACCGGCTCCGAGGGCGACCTGTTCAACGTCCGGTTGCCGCGGGACATCGGCGGCGGCCCGCTCGGCCGCGGTGTGCTGATCCGCGGGGGCACGATCATGCAGATCCAGGCGGCCCAGCCGGCGTAGCCGCCGGGCCGGCAGAGCGAAAAAGGGCCGGGGGGTCGGGGGAGACTCCTCGTCCCC